>DASWSO010000157.1:0-3061 GCA_036402635.1 Xanthobacteraceae bacterium | reverse complement strand
GCGGCGGCTTCCTCCAGCGCCGGGTCCATGTTGCGCAGCGCCGAGGCGGTGAACATGTAGACATAGGGCGCGTAGTAGATGCCGAAGATCACGATCAGCCCCGGCATCGAATAGACGTTGAACTTCCAGTCGATCCCCATGCTGGCGAGGAAGGTGTTGAGCAGTCCGCTCTTCGGCGAGGCGAGGATCGCCCAGGCCACCGCGGCGACCAGCGGAGGCACGAACAGCGGGATCAGGCTCACCGCCGCGATGAAGCGCTTGCACGGCGTGTCGGTGCGCACCACCACCCACGAGAAGGTCAGCCCGATGATGACGGCGAGCGCGGTGCCGCCGCCGCAGGCGATCATCGAATTGGCGAGCGCGACGTGGACGTTCGGGTTGCCGAGGACGGTGACGAAATTGGCCAGCGAGAGATCGAAGACGCCGAACCCGTCCACCACCGGATTGGTGTTGGTGAGCGCGCCCAGCAGCAGCATCGCGACCGGGTAGAGCACCAGGAACGCAAGCACGACGAGGAGCCCGGCCGACCACAGCGACGCGCCGAGGCGGCGCCAGCGCGCGGCGGTTTCAGGCGCCGCATGATATCCCGTAAGGGTTGTGGTGTCTGCCGCGAACGTGGTGTCTGCAGCCAACCGTCTCTCTCCCGCGAGCCGCGCCGGTCGACGCGGATTTTTTATGGTTGCCCTATGCGTAGCATGAAAAATTCCGCCCGCCAGCCTCGCTCACGAGATTGTCACGAGGCGCCTTTCCCCGCTCCCGCTCCCGCTGCCGGGAGAGGGGAGGGGCAGCACCCGAGCCGATGAAGGTGGGTTACGCCGCGTGGGCGAGCCGGAACGTTTTCGGCAACCCCGCGCGCGCCACCATGCCGAAGAACCGTTCGCCGGGCAGCCACGACTCCACCAGCTCGCGCACCGCGATCAGCTGGTCGAAATCGACGCCGGTGTCGAACCCGAGCGACTCCAACAGGAACGCGCAATCCTCGCTGTTGATGTTGCCGGTGGCTCCGGGCGCGAACGGGCAGCCGCCGAGGCCCGCGAGCGAGGCGTCGAACTGCCGCACGCCGGCTTCCACCGCGGCCGCCACATTGGCGATGCCGAGCCCGCGCGTGTCGTGGAAATGCGCCGCGAGCGGCACGCCGCCGGCGACCTTGGCGACCGCGGGGAACAGCCGCCGCACCTGCGCCGGATGCCCGTAGCCGACCGTGTCGGCGAGGATGATCTCCTCGGCGCCCGCGGCAGCCAGCTTCTCAGCGACGGAAATCACTTCGCGCTCTGGCACCTCCCCCTGGATGGTGCAGCCGAACGAGGTGGCGATCGCGCCGGCCACCCGCACCTTGCCCTTGAGCCCGCGCGCGTCGCGCTCGGCGACGAGGCGGCCGAAGTCGGTGACCGATTCCGCGGTGGTGCGGCGCACGTTGGCGAGGTTGTGCTGCTCGCTCGCCGACAGCACGTAGTGCACCTTCGGCACGCCGGCATCAAAGGCGAGCTGCGCGCCCTTCAGGTTCGGCACCAGCACGGCCGGCTCCAGCCCCGGCACCTGCATGGCGCCGCGCGCCACCGCGCCGGCGTCGGCGAACTGCGGGATCACGTGTGGCGGCACGAACGAGGTGACCTCGATGTAGCGCATGCCGGCGGCGGCCTCGCGGCGGATCCATTCGAGCTTCTGCTCGGTCGACAGGATGGTCTTGGTCATCTGGATGCCGTCGCGGGGTCCGACCTCGCGCACGAAGGCCCGTTCGCGCATGTTGTGTCTCCTTGTTCTCCGTCATTCCGGGGCGCGCTTTAGCGCGAACCCGGAAATGACGCTCATGTTATCGACTCCGAAATCTCACCTGCCCTTGAACTGCGGCGGGCGCTTCTCGTTGAACGCCAGCACCCCCTCGCGGCGGTCGTCGGTCGGCACCATGCGATTATACGCCTCGATCTCGAACGCGAGGCCGTCCCACACCGACATGTTCATGCCGCGGCCGATCGCCTGCTTGGCCTGCCGCACCGAGATCGGCGCGTTGCGCGCGATCGTCGCGGCGGTTGTCAGCGTCTCGCGCATCAGCTCGGCCGCCGGGAAGACGCGGTTGACCATGCCCCAGGCTTCCGCCTGCGCAACCGTGAACGGCCTGCCGGTGAGGATGATCTCCTTGGCGCGGCGCTCGCCGATCGCGCGTGCGAGGTTCTGCGTCGCGCCGGCGCCTGGCATGATGCCGAGCGTCACCTCGGTGAGCGCGAAGCGCGCCTGGTCGGAGGCGTAGATGAAGTCGGCGGTGAGCGCGATCTCGCAGCCGCCCGCATAGGCGGCGCCGTTGACCGCCGCGACGATCGGGATCGGGCACGCCATCAGCGCGCGCACCATGCGCTCGAAGATGACGTGCTGGCGCGTCCACGCCTCGTCGGTCATCCCCTTGCGCTCCTTCAGGTCGCCGCCGGCGCAGAACGCGCGCTCGCCGGCGCCGGTGAGCACGACGCAGCGCACGTCGCCGGGATCCAGCGCGAGGTCCTCGAAGCAGTGCATGAGGTCGAGGCCCATCTGCGTGTTGAGCGCATTGGCGACCTCCGGGCGGTCGAGCGTCACCTGCAGCACGTGCGGCTGCGGCCGGTCGAGCTTGATGGTGGAAAATTCGCGCGTCATGCCGCCTTCATGTGTTGTCCCACCTGATCTTCAAGGCACGATTGTACTCTTGAGCTGCTTATCGCGCGACACCCGATGGGTATCGCCTTGGCGGGCATGGCATCAACGTCATGCCACCGCTTTCGCCGGCGCCGCACCTCCGAACGCCGCCTCCATCTCGCGGCGGAAGCGCACGGCGGCATCGTCGGCATCGTAGGCGACGTCGCTCCAGCGCAGCGCCTCGCCCTCGGCGATGTCGCGCTTGAGCTTTACCCCGTGCGCGAGCCCGAGCGGCAGCGCGCCGTCGGCGAGCGAGCGCGCGGCCGGCACCTGCCGGCCCCAGACGCAGAAGCCGCCTTCGCCATCCAGCATCTCGCCGGCCTTGAGCGCGCGCTTGGCGGTCGCCACCACGTCGGAGCGGAACCCGCTCGGCGCCCCGGTCGGCTCGTGCCGTAGCGCC
>DASWSO010000156.1:0-4042 GCA_036402635.1 Xanthobacteraceae bacterium | reverse complement strand
TGGCGAAGGCTTGAGCTGGCTCTACCGCCATGCCGAGGTGCTGGAGCGCCGCGAGCGGCCCAACGGCTCGATCGCGCTGCGGGTGCGGGTCGATCCTTCGAAGGCCGGCCTGGTGAAGCGCCGCTTCAAGCTTCCGGATGCCGCACGTCCGGTCGGCCGGCGCTCCGGATAGGGCCGCACATGCGCGACGGCGTCGCTAGACTAGCCGCCACGCTCGCGGCGCTTGGCTTCGTCCCAGAGCGCATCCATCTCGGCGAGCGTGGACTGACCCGGCGTGCGGCCTTCCGCCGCCAGCGCCGCCTCGATCGCGGCGAAGCGCCGCTCGAATTTGGCATTGGTGGACCGCAAGGCGGACTCCGGGTCGACCTTGTAGTGCCGCGCCAGGTTGACGACCGCGAACAGCAGATCGCCGAGTTCCTCCGGCACCTCTTCGGGTTTCTCGGCGGCCGACGTTCGCAGTTCTTCGGCTTCCTCGGCGATCTTCGCCAGCACCGGCCCGGGCTCGCCCCAGTCGAAGCCGACCGTGGACGCCTTCTCCTGCAGCTTGAGGGCGCGGGCGAGGGCAGGGAGCCCCGCCGGCACGTCCGCCAGCACGCCGCTATGCGCCGGCGCCCGGCCCTGGGCGGCGCGCTCCGCCTTCTCCTCGGCCTTGATCCGCTGCCACAGCCCCGCGACCTCATCGGCGCTGGCGCCCTTGAGGTCACCGAACACGTGCGGATGCCGGCGGATCAGCTTCTCCGTGATCGCCTGCACCACGCCGCCGAAGTCGAACGCGCCAGCTTCCTCCGCCATACGGGCATGGAAGACGACCTGCAGCAGCAGGTCGCCGAGCTCGTCACGCAGGTCGGAGAGATCGCCGCGCGCGATCGCATCCGCCACCTCGTAGGCTTCCTCGATCGTGTAGGGCGCGATCGACGCGAAGTCCTGCTGCAGGTCCCACGGGCAACCGGAGCCCGGCGTGCGCAGGGCGACCATGATCTCCAGCAGGCTGTCTATGTCGCGATCCGCCCGCACCGGCATCCTCGATTCGCATAAGGAATATTATGGAACATTTTCTGATGAGGCTTCGGACCGGAAATGACGGTGCCGCAGCTCAAGCATTTGGACTGGAGGATCAAGCGCTTGCGGCCGAATGCGAACGCGCGTCCGCGGCGCCGTTGCTGTCCGCCAGCACGATCCGCATGCCGTCGAATGCCGGCTCGATGCCGGCCGGCAGCTGCCGCCGCAGCGTCTCGTAGTCGAGGTCGACGTGCATGTTGGTGATGACCGAGCGCGCCGGCTCAAGCCGCGCGATCCAGTCGAGCGTCTCCGGCAAGGACCAGTGGCTCGGATGCGGCGTGTAGCGCAGCGCATCGACGACCCAGACCGACAGCCCGCGCAGCGCCTCGACGCTCGCCGCCGGCAGGTCCTTCACGTCGCTGGAATACGCCAGGTCGCCGAAGCGGAATCCGAGCGAATCGATGTCGCCGTGGTTCTGCAGGAACGGCAGCGCCGTGATCGGCCCGCCGGCGCCGTCGACCGTCACCGGACGGCCGGACGCGATCTGGTGCTCGCGCAGGATCGGCGGGTATGAGCTGCCGGGCGGCGTCTCGAAGCAGTAGCTGAACCGCAGCTGCAAGGATGCCGAGGTCGGCTCGTCGGTATAGACGTTGATGCGCTGGCGCTGGTGGATGGCCAGCGCGCGCAGGTCGTCGATGCCGTGGGTATGGTCGGCGTGCTCATGGGTGAACAGCACGCCGTCGAGGCGGCGCACGTCGGCGTCGAGCAGCTGGTCGCGGATGTCCGGCGACGTGTCCACCAGCACCGTAGTGGTGCCGGCAGCGCCGAGCCGCTCGACCAGCAGCGAGCAGCGCCGGCGGCGGTTCTTTGGATTGTTCGGATCGCACGCGCCCCAGCCCGAGCCGATGCGCGGCACGCCGCCGGACGAGCCGCAGCCGAGGATGGTGAAGCGCCACGTCATGAGGCGGCGTCAACCAGTTGCGGAACCTTGCTGAACAGCCGGAAAAAGTTGGCCGTGGTCTGTTCCGCGATGCTCTCGGGTGAAACCGCGCGCACGCTGGCCAGCACCTTGGCGGTCTCCGCCACATAGGCCGGCTCGCAGCGCTTGCCGCGGAACGGTCCGGGCGCGAGGTAAGGCGCGTCGGTTTCCACCAGGATGCGGTCAGCCGGCAGCTCGGCCGCCAGCGCCCGCAGCTCGTCGGCCTTCTTGAAGGTCAGGATGCCGGAGAACGACACGTAGCCGCCCATCGCCACCGCTTCCAGCGCCAGTTCGCGGCCGCCGCTGTAGCAATGCAGCAGCGGCTTGAAGGCGCCGGCCGCCATCTCCTCGCGCAGGATGCTCGCCATGTCGGCATCCGCCTCGCGCGAATGGATCACCAGCGGCAAACCGGTCCGCCGCGCCGCCTCGATATGGGCGCGGAAGCCCTGCTCCTGCGCGGCGCGCGGGCTGTTGTCGTAATGGTAGTCGAGCCCCGCCTCCCCGATCGCCACCACCTTCGGATGGCGCGCGCGCGCGACCAGTTCGTCGGCGCCGATGTCGAGCTCCTCATGCGCGTTGTGCGGATGCGTGCCGACCGAGCAATACACATTGGGAAACCGCTCGGCGATCGCCAGCACCCGCGCATGCTCGCGCACGCGGGTCGAGATCGTCACCAGCATTTCGACCGAGCGCGCCTGCGCCCGCGCCACGACCGCATCGACTTCGTCGGCGAAGTCGGGAAAATCCAAATGGCAGTGACTGTCGATTAGCATGGCCAGATCTTACGCCGATGCGCTTGCCGCGGCGGCGTCGACGAAACGGGGAAACACCGGCTGCGGCGCCGGCAGCTTGCTGCCGCCGGCGATCCGCCGCGTGCCGTCGAGCTGCGCGAAGTCACGCTCGTTTTCCGGAACTGCAAGGAGATCGAGCAGCTTGCCGGCACTCTCCGGGATGAACGGCTGCGCCAGGATCCCCACCTGCCGCAGCACTTCGGCAGTGACGTAGAGCACCGTGCCCTGCCGCTCCGGATCGGTTTTTGCGAGCGCCCACGGCGCCGCGGCCGCGAAGTAGCGGTTGGCTTCCGCAACCACGCTCCAGATCGTGTTGAGCACCTGGTGCAGCTGCTGCGTCTTCATCGCCTCGCGCGCCGCACCGACCATGGCGTCGGCCTGCGCCAGCATCGCCCGGTCGGCCTCGTTGAACGCGCCCGGCTGCGGCAGCTCGCCGCCGCGGCCGCGCGCCACCATCGAGAGCGAGCGTTGCGCCAGGTTGCCGAGATCGTTGGCGAGGTCGGCGTTGGTGCGGTTGACGATCACGTCGTGGCTGTAGTTTCCGTCCTGCCCGAACGGCACTTCGCGCAGCAGGAAGAACCGCAGCTGATCGACGCCATAGAGATCGGCGAGGTCGAACGGATCGACCACGTTGCCGACCGACTTCGACATCTTCTCCCCGCGATTGAGCACGTGGCCGTGGCTGAACACGCGGCGGTGCACGTCGATCCCGGCCGACATCAGGAACGCCGGCCAATACACGGCGTGGAAGCGCAGGATGTCCTTGCCGATCACGTGCAGGTCGACCGGCCAGTAGCGCTTGAACATCTCGCTGTCGGTGTCCGGGAAACCGACGCCGGTGATGTAGTTGGTCAGCGCGTCGACCCACACATACATGATGTGCTTCGGGTCGCCCGGCACCGGGATGCCCCAGTTGAAGGTGGTACGCGAGATCGAGAGGTCCTGCAGGCCGCCTTTCACGAAGCTCGCGACCTCGTTCATGCGCGTTTGCGGCAGCACGAAATCGGGATGCCGCGCGTACAGGTCGAGCAGCTTGTCCTGATAGGCGGAGAGGCGGAAGAAATAGCTCTCCTCCTGCATCCACTCCACCGGCGAGCCGGTCGGACCGACGCGGGCACCGCCCTCCCCGACTGTGATCTCGTCCTCGCCGTAGAAGGCTTCGTCGCGCACCGCGTACCAGCCGGCATATTTCGACAGGTAGATGTCGCCGTTCGCCGCCATCCGCTCCCAGATCGCCTGCGACGAGCGGTAGTGCCGCGGCTCGGTGGTGCGG
>DASWSO010000155.1:0-3524 GCA_036402635.1 Xanthobacteraceae bacterium | reverse complement strand
CGCTCCGGATAGGCCAGATCGTCGGCATCGAGCCGTGCCAGCAGCGGCGCGGTGGCGCGGTGGCGCGCCAGTTCCAGTGCCCGCACCAGGCCGAGCCCCGGCTGCGCCAGCGGCACGGTGCGGCGATCGCGCGCCGCCGCGGCCGCCACCAGCGCGGGCGTCGCGTCGGTGGAACCGTCGTCGACCAGGAGGATTTCCAGCGCCGGCGCGCGTACCGCCCGCAGGCTCTCGAGCGTGGCTTCGAGATACTGCGCGCCGTTGCGAACCGGCAGGATGACGCTGACGTCCGCCATCATGCAGGCGGCCGGTCGGCCGGCGAGGTTGTTCGCTGCATGTCGCTTTGCTACGCAATCACGGCTTCAAGGCCGTCGGCAGGCGGCGCACCGCTCGGATGGGCTTATGCCGGCAACAGTAAACGCCATCCGCACCGATCGCGAGCGCGCGCTGCGCGTCTGGGCGGCGAGGATCGCGTGAGCCCGGCGGACATCGCGGCGGGCGCCGCTCCGCAGCGGCTCTTCCTCGACATTTCCACGCTGCTGCGCTGGACCGGGCCGCCGGTCGGCATCCTGCGCATGGAAGCCGAGCTCGCCCGCTACGCACTGGCGCATGGCATCGGGCTGGTGTTCTTCGATCCCGGACGCAATCAGTACCGCGAAGTCTTGGCCGGGCCGGCACGCGACGTGCTGGCCGGCGAGCTGGTGGTCGACACCAGCCACGTGCGGGACCCGCGGCCGGAGCGCCGGGCGCTGCTGTCGCGCGCCGCCCATGCCGCTGCGCAGGAGCTCTACCCGTTGCGGCGGCCGCGCCGTTTGGCGATCATGGCGATCGAGCTGCTGCGGCTCCGCCTTCCATCTGGGCGGATCCGCGATGCCGTCGAGAAGGTGCAGACGGCGCTGTTCTCCGAGCGCTACCGCAAGCTGCTGTTGGACAAGCGCGGCCGCCGGCGCGCCATCCGGCCACTCGGCCGTGTGCTCGGCGACCCGGTCGCGCTCGGGCCGGACTGCGTCATCGTCTCCGCCGGCGCCGACTGGAACACCCGCGCCCCGGCCGTGCTGGCGGCGCTCAAGGCGCAATACGGCCACCGCACCGTGCGCGGCTGCCATGACCTCATCCCGGTGAAGTTCCCGCAGTATTTCCTCCCCGCGGACGTGGCCGCCTACACCGCCTACATGCGGGCCGCGGTGCAGTCCGTCGACCGTTTCATCTGCATCTCCGAATGCACCGCGCGCGACCTTGCGGAATTCGCGACACAGCAAGGCGTCGAGCACCTCGACATCGCCGCCGAGCCGCTGGGAGCGGACCCGGTGCCTGTGCGAACCGACGGAAAGCTGCCGGACGACCTTGTTCGCGGCAAATACGCGCTGTTCGTCAGCACCATCGAGCCGCGCAAGAACCACGCCATGCTGCACCGCGCCTGGCTGCGGCTGCTGGAGCGGGGAATCCCGCAGGCCGCCGGCTTCAAGCTGGTGCTGGTCGGGCGGGTCGGCTGGAACATGGACGCGCTGCTGCGCGAGTGGCGGGAGGACCCGCGGCTCGCCGGCAACCTGCTGCACCTGCAGGGCCTGTCCGACGCCGCGCTGGCGGCGCTCTACGGCGGCGCCGCGTTCTGCGTCTACCCGTCGCTGTACGAGGGCTTCGGCCTGCCGGTGCTGGAAGCGTTGGCGCACGGCCGCGCCGTGATCGGCTCCGATCGCGGCGCCCTGCCGGAGGTGATGCAGGACTTCGGCCCGATGCTCGATCCCGACGACGAGCAGGGCTGGACCGAGACGATGGCGCAGTGGATCACGCAGCCGGAGATCGTGGCCGGATACGAGGCGCGGCTGGCGCATTTCCGTCCGACCACGTGGGAGGAGGCCGCACGGCGCTACTTCAGCCGCGCGGCCGCGCCGTTTGCCGCATGACAGCGCGGCGGCGGCCTCTATAGTCGGCACCTTGGAAGGCAGCAGCGGACAGGAGCGGCAGCGTGGCGAAAGAGGAGATCGGCTTCATCGGCGTCGGCACCATGGGGGCGCACATGGCCGACCGCCTGCTCGACGCGGGCTATGGCCTCGTCATCCACGATGTGAACGAGACCGCGGTGGCCCGGCTGGTGCAGCGCGGCGCTACCGCCGCCGGCTCGCCGCAGGAGGTGGCGTCGCGGGTGGAGACCGTGCTGGTGAGCCTGCCGACGCCCGATATCGTCAAGGCGGTCGCGCTCGGCGGCTCCGGCGTCGTCGGCGGGTCGAAGGCGAAGCTGTTCGTCGATCTTTCCACCACCGGCCCGCGCGTCGCCGTGGAGGTGGCCGAGGGGCTCGGCAAGAAGGGCATCACCGCGGTCGACGCACCGGTCAGCGGCGGCCCGACCGGGGCCGAGAAGGGCACGCTTGCCATCATGGTCTCCGGCCCGCAGGCCGCGGCCGAGCGGCTGCGGCCGCTGCTCGAACACCTCGGCAAGGTGTTCGTGGTCGGCGACCGGCCCGGCATGGGCCAGACCATGAAGGTGCTCAACAACCTGATGTCGGCGACCGCGGTCGCGATCACGTCGGAGGCGATGGTGGTGGGCGCCAAGGCCGGGCTCGACGCCTCCACCATGCTCGAGGTGATCAATGCCGGCAGCGGCCGCAACACCGCCAGCGCCGACAAGTTCCCGCGCTGCGTGGTGCCGCGCCGCTTCGACTTCGGCTTCACCACCGAGCTTCTCTATAAGGACGTGAAGCTCTGCCTCGACGAGGCCGAGGCGCTCGGCGTGCCGATGCTGGTCGGCAACGCGGTGCGCCAGCTGCTCGCCGTCGCCAAGGCGAGCCAGGGGCCGCAGGCCGACATCACCCGCATCGTCTGCCCGGTCGAGCAGTGGGCCGGCGTCGAGGTCGGGCGCAAGGCATGAGCGACGCGCACGAGATCTACGCCATCAAGTACGCGCATCACGACCGCCACGCCGCCGAGAACTACATCGGCGGCGATCCGCACGACACCGCGGAGCCGCTCGACTTCTACGTCTGGGCGATCAAGGGGCCGCACGGCACCTTCGTGCTCGACACCGGCTTCGACGCCGCGATGGCGCGCCGGCGCAAGCGCACCATCACCAAGCCGATCGGCGAAGGGCTCAAAGCAATCGGGGTCGCGCCCGACGAGGTGCGCGACATCGTCATCAGCCACCTGCATTACGACCACGCCGGCAACTACGACCTGTTTCCGCGCGCGCGCTATCACCTGCAGGACTGCGAGATGGCCTACGCCACCGGCCGCTGCATGTGCCACGCGCATCAGCGGCTGCCGTTCGAGGCCGACGACGTGGTCGCGATGGTGCGCAAGGTTTTTGCCGACCGCGTCAGCTTCCACGACGGCGAGGATGCGCTCGCGCCCGGCCTCACGCTGCACCGGATCGGCGGCCATTCCAAAGGGCTGCAGTGCATGCGGGTGATGACGCGCCGCGGCCCGGTGGTGCTCGCCTCCGACACCACGCATCTCTATGCGCATTTCGAGCAGGGCCGGGTCTATCCGATCACCTACAACGTCGCCGAGGTGCTGGAAGGCTACGCCACGCT
>DASWSO010000154.1:0-2029 GCA_036402635.1 Xanthobacteraceae bacterium | reverse complement strand
CGAACACCGCTTCGATCACGATGTCGGCGTCGGCGACCGCGCCCAAGTCGGTGGTGCCCTGGATCAGCCCGACCCGGCGCTCCATCTCGTCGGCGCTGAGCCCGCCACGCGAGACCGAGATGCCGTAGTTCTTGCGCACCGTGTTGAGGCCGCGGTCGAGCGCCTCCTGCCCGGTCTCCACCACCGTCACCGGGATGCCGGCATTGGCGAAGCACATGGCGATGCCGCCGCCCATGGTGCCGGCACCGATCACGGCGGCGCGCTTGATCTCGCGTGGCTGCGTCTTAGCCGAGAGGTCCGGGACCTTGGCGGCTTCGCGCTCGGCGAAGAAGATGTGGCGCTGTGCGCGCGACTGGTCCCCGCCGACCAAGCGCGTGAAAATCTCCCGCTCGTGCCTGAGGCCGTCGTCGATCGGCATCTCGACGGCTGCGCGCATCGCCTCGATCGCGCCGGCCGGGGCATGCAGGCCGCGCCCGCGCTTGGAATGCGCCGCGACGATCGAGTCGAACTTGGCCGGATCGCTGCGCAGGCCGGCGAGCTTGTCGTCCTTGTCGCGGATGCGCGGCAGCGGCCGCTGGTCGGCGACGCGGCGTGCGAATGCGACCGCCGCCTGGGTGAGGTCGCCGTCGACGATCTCGTCGACCAGCCCGGCGGCGTGCGCGTCCTTGGCCGGGATCGGCTCGCCCGAGAGGATCATCGGCAGCGCCTTTTCCATGCCGATCAGGCGCGGCAGGCGCTGGGTGCCGCCGGCACCCGGAATGATGCCGAGCTTGATCTCCGGCAGGCCAAGCCGGGCGCTCGAAACTGCCACGCGGTAGTGACACCCCAGCGCCAGCTCCAACCCTCCGCCGAGCGCGGTGCCGTGGATGGCGGCCACCACCGGCTTCGGCATCGCCTCCAGCGCCGCGATCACTTCGCTCAAGCCGGGCGGCTGCGCCGGCTTGCCGAACTCAGTGATGTCGGCACCGGCCACGAAAGTGCGGCCCGCACAACTGAGCACCACCGATTTCACCGAGACATCGTCGCGGACCTGCTCCAGCGCACCCTTGAGGCCGGCGCGCACCGCCTGCCGCAAGGCATTTACCGGTGGATTGTCCACCACGATGACTGCGACATCGCCTTCGCGGCGCAGATCGACGACAGCGCTCATGGCTCCTCCCGGAAGATCGTTTCCAGCACATCGGTCAGCGCGGCGTTGAACCGGTCCGCCGCTTCGTACTGCACCCAGTGGCCGGCATCCTCAATCAACACGAACGGCGAACCGGGCCGCAATTCCTGCAACAACTGCCGCCGCTCCTCGATGTAAGGCGCGGCGGTGGCGTCGCGGTCGCCCCAGATGCCTGCCAAAGCCGCGTCCGTCTCGCCCAGAGCGTGGCGCAGGATCGCGGTGCGTGCAACCGGGCGGCTGCGCGCCCGCGTCCCAAGCGTATTTCGATCCTGCAGCTCGACCGCGAGGTCGTCGATGCGGGCCGGGTCGGCAATCATCAGGATGCCGAGGTTCGTGCGCTGCGCTTCGCGGCGCTCCTGCACCTCCGCCTTGCGCCGCCAGTTGACGAGGTCCATCGGCTTGCGGTGAAGGCCCATGCCGACCGCGCCCACCAGCACCAGCGCCTTCACGGCCGCGGCGCGGCGTTGCGCGATCACGCCGCCGACGATAGCACCGAACGAGAATCCGGCGATCGCCACGGGCGCAGTGCCGCACAATTCCCGTAAGCCGGAGCCTACGGCATCGGCCATGCTCTCGCCCGAGAACGGCTGCGGCGGCTCACCGGAATCGCCGAAGCCCGGCATGTCCGGAACCAGCACGCGGTAGCCGGCGGAGAGCGGCCCGGCATTGCGGATCCAATGCGACCACCCGCCGAAGCCGCCGTGCAGCAGCGCGAGTGGCGGCCCGCTGCCCCAGCAGCGCCAGACGATCTCACCGCCCGGATAGGGAGTGACAATCCGTTCGGCGCCGGCCTCGACCCGGGCGATGAAGGCCTCGGGCGATAGCCCGTACGCTTGCCATCCTACCGCAGCGTCCAACATC
>DASWSO010000153.1:0-9860 GCA_036402635.1 Xanthobacteraceae bacterium | reverse complement strand
GACGGCTTCTGTCCTTCCAGCGCCAGCAGCGCCGCGATCACGTCGTCGGCGTCCGCCGGCTTGGCCAGATAGTCGACGGCGCCGAGCTTCACGGCATTCACCGCGGTGGCGATGTTGCCGTAGCCGGTGAGCACGATCGCGCGCGCGTCCGGGCGGCGGCGGTTGAGCGCCGAGATGACGTCGAGCCCGTTGCCGTCGCCGAGCCGCATGTCGACCACGGCGAAGGCGGGCGGCGCGGTCTCCACCTGCAGCAGGCCTTCAGCGACCGTCTCGGCGGTCGCGACCGAGAAGCCGCGGCTCTCCATCGCGCGGGCCAGGCGGGTGAGGAAGGACTTGTCGTCCTCGACGATCAACAGCGAACGGTCGGCGGGCAGGTCGAAGGCGGCAACGTCTGTCATGGATCTCCGATCGGAGCCGGAAGGCTCGCGGCACAAGGTAAGCCTTGCGGCGGGCGGCTCAAGAGGCGGCCGCCAGTGTTCCGGGTTGGTCCGTCGCCTCGAAATCCGCACGGTCCCAGCGCACCCGCACCACGGCACCTTGCTCGGGAGCGGCGCGGTTCGCAAACGCGATGCTGGCGCCGGAACGTTCCAGCAGGGTCTTGGCGATGAAGAATCCAAGCCCCAGGCCGGCTTCCTCGTCGGTGCCGAGCTGCCGCGCCCCGCGGGTGGTGAGATACGGCTCGCCGAGGCGGTCGATCACCTCGGCGGCGAAACCCGGGCCGTCGTCCGAAATGGTCATCGTGACCTCCTTGGGGGTCCACCGGGCGGCGATTTCCACGCGCGACTTGGCGAAGTCGACCGCGTTCTCGACCAGGTTGCCGAGGCCGTAGAGCAGCGCCGGATTGCGCCGTCCGACCGGCTCGTCCGAGCGATCGTCCGGAAGCACGGTATCGATCTCGATCCCGAAGTTGCGGTGCGGCGCCACCACCTCCTCGATCAGTCCCGAGAGCGGCGAACGGTTGAACGGCTCGTAGGTGGTGGAAAGCTCGGTCAATTTGCCCAAAATCTCGCGGCAGCGCTGGGCCTGCTCGCGCAACAGCCGCACATCCTCGGCGTGGGCTCCGTCCGGCCCGATCGCCCGCTCCAGCTCCTTGGCGATCACCGCGATGGTCGACAGTGGGGTGGCGAGCTCATGTGCGGCAGCTGCCGCGAGGCCATCGAGTTGCGACAGGTGCTGCTCGCGCGCCAGCACCAGTTCGGTGGCGGCGAGCGCATCGGAGATGCGGCGGCCGCCCTCGGCGATCTGCCAGGCATAGACGCCGAGGTAGAGCAGCGCGAGCAACAGGCAGAGCCACACGCCCAGCATGTAGAGCGACGGCAGCTCGAGCGTGTCGTCGCTCGCCCACGGCAATGGGTGGTGAAGAAACAGCAGCGCGGTCGCGCAGACCACCGCCAGCCCGCCGAGCATCAGCGTGTAGCGCGGCGGCAGCACCATCGCGGACACGACCACCGGCCCGAGAAACAGGCAGGCGAATGGGTTCTGCAGCCCGCCGGTGAAGTAGAGCAGCGATGCCAGGGTGGCGAGGTCGAACGCCAGCACCCAGGCCACGTGGTTGGGGCCGATGCGCGCCGACATGCGGTCGCGCAGCGTCAGGGTGGCGTTCAGCCACGCGGAGAGGGCGATCAGGGTCAGGCATTGGGCGAGCGGCAGCTCGAAGTCGAGGCCGTACTGCACCAGCAGAACGGCGCCGGCCTGGCCGATGACGGCGAGCCAGCGCAGCCGCACGAGCGTGTCCAGTCGCAGGTATTGCGGCGGCCCCTGGCGGCTGATGTCCCACTTCGGCATGATGCCGCTTAGACCCGAGCTGCGATGATGTTGTCGGGGAAGCCTAACGCCTGGCGGTGTGGCAGGCCACGGCGGCGATCAGGCGCAATGACGCAGGAGCTCAGGTGCCGGCGGCGAAATACGACGCCAGACGGGCGCGGATCTGCTCCGCCACCACCTTGGCGGCGCGGCCCTGCGCGTCGCGCTGTCCGCGCAGCATGGCGTAGCGCTGCTGCTGGCCCGGAATGTCGTAGGTGGTGCGCGAGCTCGCGATGCCGTCCACCACCACCTTGCCGGTTCCGGCCTCGGTCAGCCGGTAATTCGCATCCATTGAGATGATCTCGAACTCCGGCCGCGCGGTGGTCGGGTCGACGATCATGGAAGCGCCGGACACCCGCAAGTCGATGGCGAGGCGGTGGGTGGGCGGCAGCGGCCCGGCGCCGCCGTTGAGCAGGAAGGTCAGCTCGTTGCGCAGCTCGACCGCCAAGCGGGCCTGCGCGGTCGCCGGAGGCGCATCGATCTGCAGCACGTCGACCGCCGAGAGCGCGCTGCGCAATCCCGGAGAGGAGCCGGCGGAAGAGTCGCCGTAAAGCGGCTGGAAGCAGCCGCCGGCCATGCCGGCAAGCAGCCCCACCGCCGCCAGCCGGAGCATGCAGCGTCGCACCGACCGGATGTCATGCGACCACATTCACGATCCTCTGCGGGACGACTATGACTTTTTTCGGCGGCTTACCGGCGAGCGCCCGCTGGACCGCGTCGAGCGCCAGCACCGCCGCCTCGACCTCCATGGTGGCAGCGTCGCGCGCCACTGTCACGTCCGCGCGCTTCTTTCCGTTGATCTGGACCGGCAGAATAATCGTATCTTCGACCAAAAGGTCACACTCGACCTCCGGCCAGGACGCCTCGGCGACCAAGCCGTCGTGCCCCAGCGCCTGCCAGCACTCCTCGGCGAGGTGCGGCATCATCGGGTGGAACAATTGAACCATGATGTCGGCCGCCTCACGCAACGCCCAGGCGACATCCGGCGGAGTGCCGCCGTTGCGTCCGAGCGCGGTCAGCGCGCCCTGCAGCGCATTGGCGAACTCGTAGACGTGGGCGACGCAGCGGTTGAAGCGCAGCTTCTCGACGTCCTCCGAAACCTTGGCGAGCGCGCCATGCGCCGCCTTGCGGATCGCCAGTGCGGAATCGGAGAACTGGTTGGGCCGCGGCGCGCCCGGCGCCGCCGCGATCTCGGCCGCCTCGCGGATCAAGCGCCACAGCCGCTGCACGAAACGCCAGGCGCCCTGGACACCTTCCTCGGTCCAGATCACGTCGCGCTCGGGCGGCGAGTCGGACAGCATGAACCAGCGCGCCGTATCGGCGCCGTAGGTGGCGATGATGTCGTCGGGGTCGACGGTGTTGCGCTTCGACTTCGACATCTTCTCGATGGCGCCGATCTCGACCGGCTCGCCGGTCGCAGCCAATACGGCCCGGCGCTGGTCGCCAGCGGTCTCGATCTTCACCTCGGACGGCATCGCATAGGTGCCGTCCGGCCGGCGGTAGGTCTCGTGCACCACCATCCCCTGCGTGAACAGGCCGGCGAACGGCTCGTCCATGTCGACACGGCCGGTGGCGCGCATCGCCCGGGTGAAGAAGCGGCTGTAGAGCAGGTGCAGGATCGCGTGCTCGATGCCGCCGATATACTGGTCGACCGGCAGCCACGCGTTGGCGGCGCGCGGGTCGGTCGGCGCGGTCGTCAGCCAAGGATTGGTGAAGCGCGCGAAGTACCAGGACGAATCGACGAACGTGTCCATCGTGTCGGTTTCGCGCCGCGCCGGCTTGCCGCATTGCGGGCAGGCGACGTGGGTCCAGGTCGGATGGCGGTCGAGCGGATTGCCGGGGCGGTCGAACTCGACGTCTTCCGGCAATTCCACTGGCAGCTGCGCCGCCGGAACCGGCACCACGCCGCACTCGGCGCAGTGGATCACCGGGATCGGGCAGCCCCAGTAGCGCTGCCGCGAGATACCCCAGTCGCGCAGCCGGTAGTTCACCTGCCGCTGGCCGACCGGCGCTCCGGCGCGCAGCTCGTTCTCCAGCCGCCGCGCCACCTCCTCCTTGGCTTCCTCGATCGTCATGCCGTCGAGGAAGCGGGAATTGATCATGCGGCCGTCGCCGTCATAGGCGACATCGGTGACGACGAAGCTCGCCGGATCCTGCCCGGGCGGGCACACCACGGGGGTGGCGCCGAGCCCGTATTTGTTGACGAAGTCGAGGTCGCGCTGGTCGTGCGCCGGACAGCCGAAAATGGCGCCGGTGCCATAATCCATCAGGATGAAGTTGGCCACATAGACCGGCAGCTGCCAGTCCGGGTCGAACGGGTGCACGGCGCGGATGCCGGTGTCGTAGCCCTTCTTCTCGGCGGTCTCGATCGCCTCCTGGGCGGTGCCGGTGTGCCGGCACTCCTCGATGAACGCCGCCAGCGCCGGGTCGCGCGCCGCCGCCGCGGTCGCCAGCGGATGATCCGGCGCGATCGCCATGAACTTGGCGCCGAACAGCGTGTCGTGGCGCGTGGTGAAGATTTCCAGCTCGGTCTCGCCGGTCGGAGTGGTGACCGGATCGAGCGCGAAGCGGATTTTCATCCCTTCGGAGCGGCCGATCCAGTTGCGCTGCATGGTGCGCACCTTCTCGGGCCAGCGCTCGAGCCGGTCGAGCGCCTGCAGCAGATCTTCCGAGAAGGCGGTGATCTTGAAGAACCACTGGGTGAGCTCGCGCTGTTCCACCAGCGCGCCTGACCGCCAGCCGCGGCCGTCGATCACCTGCTCGTTGGCGAGCACGGTCTGGTCGACCGGATCCCAGTTCACCTTGGAGACCTTGCGCTCGACCAGGCCGGCCTGCAGGAAGTCCAGGAACATCGCCTGCTGGTGCTTGTAGTAGGCCGGATCGCAGGTCGCCAATTCGCGCGCCCAGTCGAGCGACAGCCCCATCGACTTGAGCTGCCCCTTCATGGTGGCGATGTTGTCGTAGGTCCACGTCTTCGGGTGCACCTTATTGGCCATGGCGGCGTTCTCGGCCGGCATGCCGAACGCGTCCCATCCCATCGGGTGCAGCACGTTCATGCCGCGGGCGCGCTTGTAGCGCGCCACCACGTCACCCATCGTGTAGTTGCGGACGTGGCCCATATGGATGCGCCCGGACGGATACGGGAACATCTCGAGCACGTAGTAGCGTGGGCGTGGATCCTCGTTCGGCGCCGCGAAGATGCCGCGCTCCTCCCACAGCCGCTGCCACTTCGGCTCCGCCTCGCCGGCGTTGTAACGTTCCGTGCTCATGTCCTGATGGGTCGCATTCACCGGCGGCAATCGGCCCCGATGCGGCGCGGACTAGGACATGGAATTCGAGGCGCGGTCAACCGCTGGCAGGCAGGCGGAATCGGGCCGCAGGCTGCTCGATCCTATGCGCGGCCGGCCAGTCGCCTAATTGCACGGCTGGACCGTCGTGGTCCCGGATTGATCGACCGTGAAGGTCTGATTGTCGGCGGTGAACGAGATCGCGACCGTCACGCCGATCTTGTCTCCGACGGCGGGGGGAGGGCTCGCGGCCGTGATGGTGCCGGTCCAGAGCGGCGCCGCGCCGAAGGAGGCTTGGACGGTCGACGTGTTCGACATGCCCACACCGGCGGATTCCTTAAGCCTGCAGCTGAACGGGCCAACATCCTGCAGACAGAACCCATCGCCAAAGGTTCCGGTGACCGTCACGCCGGGGGTCACGCTGATGCTCACGTCGACCGGGGCCGCAGTGGCGTTGCCGAGCTGGCTAAGGAGCAGTTTCGCCGGAGCGCTTGCTCCGCACGCCGCGACCAGCGCGCCGTTCTGCAGAAAGACCGGGCTGTTGCCGGCGAAACTCCAAAGATTTCCCAGCAAGGAATCGGCGGCCTGGACCCGATCCATCACTTGGCGGCCAGTCCAGACGATCTGGACGTACGGCGACAGCGGGACCATGCGGAAATCGAGGCTGCGGTCATCGTTGATGGTCAGCACCGACACGTGCTGCAGCGCCCCGGCATTGGGCGTTCCGCGCTTGGTATCGCCCCCCGTGGCCCCGACCACGTGGTACTGGATACCGTCGATCCGGGAATCCACCTGATTATAATGGAAATGGCCGGCGATCACGGTGTTGGCGCGATACTGCGCCAGTAGCCGGTGCACCCGATCCCAATCCGACCACATGTACCACATCGGGTGATGCAGTAGCACGACGATGCCGCTCTTGTTCGCCGCGTTGGCGGCCAAGTCGTTTGTAAGCCACGCATACTGCGCGTCGGAAACGCGCGAGTAGAACACGTTGCCCCAGCGCGGATCGGTGTCGAGCGCCTCGAGCGAGTACAGCACCACGAAATGGTAGTTGTTGAGATCGAAGCTGTAATAGAGCTACTGCTGAACCAGCGGGTTGATGGCGCCGTAGAGGCGACTGGAACAGCTGCTCGCGTGACCGGTCCGGAGAATTCGGCGTCCACACTGGGGGATTTACGTCGTGATCTCCCGCCGTCATGTACCATTGTACCGGCAGCTGGCTCAGGATGGCGGTCCCTTGCGCGAAGCGCCTGCGGATTTCACCAGGCTGGCTGGTGCTCTCGACCAGGTCCCCAACGTGCAGGACGATGTCGAGGGTTTGACTCTTCAGGGCGTCGACGCCTTGCTGAAGCACCGCGTACGCCTTGTCGAGATCGGCAGCGCCGGTTTGGTCACCGATGATCCCGATCCGGATCGCCGCCGATGCCGGCAGTGCTGCCAACGCCCCGAGCCCACCGAGCATGCCGCAGGTCAGCCAAGCGAGCGCCACCCGACGCATGCGAAACCGCCCGACTTGGCCGGTCATGACAGCGTCCCCCACCAGATGAACTGAAGCACGGCGTCGTTGTAATCCAAGATCGACATCATCTTCGGAGAGCAGCACCTGCATGTTCATGGTCCCGATGGTGCAACCGCCCGGGAGCAGCGTCGACGCGTTCCAGGTATTGCCTCCGTCGGTGGAATACTGGGCGTCAGCCACGTAGGCCCAATCCTGCGTGCCGCCAGCGGTCGCGATGCTGGTCGAGCCTATGACGTGGTCGGATTCCCCGCTCCCCTGCCAAACCAGCGGATTGCCCTGCGGCGGGGTCAGCGTCAGCCGCTGTAAATAGGCGGCATTGCTCATCGCGGTGATGTAAATGGTCGTCGAAGGTGGAAGGAGGATGGTTGCCGCCATGCACGCCTCCGCTCACGCGCGTTAGTAGCATCAACTCAAGATAACACAACTTATCATTGCGTTAAACGCAAGCAGGAGCCGCGTCTTTGCCATTGGATCGGGTGCGCGACGAGATCACCAAAGCCTGCCGCGACGCCGGGCGCGATCCGGCCTCGGTGACGCTGGTGGCGGTGTCGAAGACGCACGGCGCCGAAGGGATCGAGCCGGTGATCGCGGCCGGGCAGCGCGTGTTCGGCGAGAACCGCGTGCAAGAAGCGAAGGCGAAATGGCCGCCGCTGCGCGAGCGCCATCCGGGGCTCGATCTGCATCTGATCGGGCCGTTGCAGTCCAACAAGGCGCGCGAGGCGGTGGCGATGTTCGACGCCATCCACACGCTCGACCGGCCGAGCCTAGCGGCCGCACTCGCCAAGGAGATCGAGCGGCAGGGCAGGGCGCCCCGCCTGTTCGTCGAGGTGAACACCGGCGCCGAGCCGCAGAAGGCGGGCGTGCTGCCGGAGGCCACAGACGCGTTCCTGGCAGAGTGCCGCGACGCTTACGGCTTGAATGTGGAAGGATTGATGTGCATCCCGCCGGCCGAGGAGGCGCCGGCGCCGCACTTCGCCCTTTTGGCCAAGATCGCGCGGCGCAACGGGCTGCCGCTGCTCTCCATGGGCATGAGCGCGGATTTCGTCACCGCGATCCAGTTCGGCGCCACGCACGTGCGGGTCGGCACCGCCATTTTCGGCAGCCGCCCCTCAGCCGCTCACTGAATTTGGATTCGGGTGTTTGGACCGAGCCGTTCGAGGATGCGCCGGAGCGTTTGCGCGGGCATCGCCACGCATCCGGCGGTCGGCGCCAAGCCGGGCCGGGCGACGTGGATGAAGACGGCGCTGCCGCGTCCCGCCACCCGCGGGCGGGTGTTGTGATCGAGCTCGATGATCAGGTCGTAGAGCCGATCCTCGCGCCACAGCCGGTCGCCCGCACCGTTGTGCGGCATTTTGAACCAGCGGTTATACCGCCGGTGGCTCGGGTCCTCGCTCCACGCATCGTCCGGCTTGATGCGCCGCACCGGCAGCAGCGTGCGCGGTCGAGAACTCCGGTCCGGCCGCCACCAGAGGCGCAGCAGCCGGAAGGTGCCGCGCGGTGTGCCGCCGTCGCCTTCGCGCTTGTCGGCGCGGATGCCGCCGCGGCCAAGCGCCACCGGAACCGCCCGGGGGCCGATGAGCAGCAGGCCTTTGGCCGGGGTTGCGGGACGGGCGCGAACACGCAACATGGACAAACCGCCGGCGCTGCGGTGTTTGTTCGGAAGCTTCATGTAACTTGCGGAGAGGTCGCTGCGTCCCTACCCATTAACGAACCGGTTCAAAACAGCACAATTTATGATTGTCCGCCCTCTACTTGCACAGCAGATTCGCCTAAAATGATGAACGAAGGCGTGAGTGTCGTAGCAGCACCGATGGCCACGAAGCGCAAAATCCTGATCGTCGACGACGACGCCGACCTGCGGGGCACGCTGGCCGAGCAGTTGCTGCTGCATGAGGAGTTCGAGGCGACCGGCACCGATACCGGCGCCAAGGGGGTCGAGGAAGCGCAAGCGAACCAGGCCGACCTGGTGTTGATGGATGTCGGGCTTCCGGACATCGACGGCCGCGAGGCGGTGCGGATCCTGCGGCAGAAGGGCTTCAAGGCCCCGATCATCATGCTGACCGGCCACGGCACCGACACCGACACCATTCTGGGACTCGAGGCCGGCGCCAACGATTACGTGGCGAAGCCGTTCCGGTTCGCGGTGCTGCTGGCCCGCATCCGCTCGCAGCTGCGCCAGCACGAGGCGAGCGAAGATGCGGTCTTCACCATCGGCCCCTACACGTTCCGGCCGGCCTCCAAGCTGCTGATCAACCCGAAGGGCGGCAAGGTGCGGCTGACCGAGAAGGAAACCGCGATCCTGCGCTTCCTGTACCGCGCCGGCCAGCGGCCCGTGTCGCGCGACATCCTGCTGCAGGAAGTGTGGGGCTACAATTCTGGCGTCACCACCCACACGCTGGAGACCCACATCTATCGGCTGCGGCAGAAGGTCGAGCACGACGCGGGCAATCCCGCCATCCTGGTCACCGACGCCGGCGGGTATAAGCTGCTGCCGTGACAGCTGACGCGGCGGGCGGCCGCAGATTCATGGGCGGCCGATGAGCATCGAGGACGATATCGCGCTGTTGGAGCGGGTCCCGACCCTGGCGGTGCTCGGGCGCGAGGCCTTGCGCATCCTGGCGATCGGCGCCGAGAGCCACCCGGTCGAAGAGGGCGCGGTGCTGTTCAAGGCGGGCGACAAGGCCGAAGGCGGCTACATCGTCGAAACCGGCTCCTTCCGGCTGGTCCCGCCGAACGGCGAGCCGGGCACGGTGGCGGCGCGCGGTACCCTGCTGGGCGAGCTTGCGTTGCTGACCGAAACGCGCCGGCCCGCCACCGCGCAGGCCCAGGAGCTCTCGTCGGTCATGCGGATTCCGCGGCCGCTGTTTCTGAAAATGCTCGACGGCTATCCGGATGTGGCCGAGCGGCTGCGGCGCGCGCTGCAGGACCGCGTCCATGACCTGGAGGGCGGGCTGCAGTCAGTCCGCGACGCCTTCGTCATCGACGAGGGTCATCCGCTCTATGCGGCGATGCAGGCGGCTCGGGCGGCAAAGCCCCCGGCCGCGGTGGACGATGGCGCGCCGTCAGTCGGATCGGAAAAGCCGTCCCCGACCGAATAACGACGCGCATCAGCGTGACGGAGATCAAGCCCGCATGAGCCGCCGGTCGCGCCGCCGGTCCTGCACCGGCTGATAGGCGACGCGGCAGTGATACGCGCAATAGGGCTGGCTGGTCACCGACTTGCCGCCGCAGAAGAAGAACTCCGCGGA
>DASWSO010000152.1:0-3793 GCA_036402635.1 Xanthobacteraceae bacterium | reverse complement strand
TCGTAGAGCGGCGCGGGAGCCCGCTCGAGCCGCTCGTCGTAACGGCGGTCGTAGGGTCCGCGCTCGGCGCGCTCCTCGAACCGGCGCTCGTAAACGCCCGGCAGCGGCTCGCTGCGGACGTCGCCGCGGCGGTACGACGGGGCAGGGGGCGCGACCTCGTCGTCATCGTCGGAAGGGTCGGGAACGACGTAGCTGCGGCCGGGCTGCTGATACACCGGATAGGCCGGCCGGTACGGATCGTATTGCGCGGCTGCCTCGCTCGAGGCGGCGGCCAGGGCGAGAACCGCGGCGGCTGCCGCAACGTGCAACTTCATTCAATTCTCCACCGATCTCCCGCCAATCTAGCGAAACATCGGGCAGGATGAGGGCAGGAATGCCGGGTTTCAGCAAAAGTGAGCGGCCAGGGGCGCACTTCGCGCCTCCCGGCCGACATTGAGGGAGCTTGGTTGACCGCGGGTTAAGCCGCCGGCGCATCCGCTTGGGCGAGCCCGCGCAGCGGGTTCTCGATGGGCGTTACGAAGCCTGGCGGTAGATCGCCCGCTTGCGCTGTTGCCGCACCACGCTGCCCCGGGTCGCGGCGGCGCGATGCAACTCCTCGAGCGCGGCGCACCGCAGCCAGCGTTCCGCCAATCCGTTCCAGGTGGCCTTGCTTTCGAGGTCGCGCGTCGCCTGCGCCATCTGGCGGCAGTCTCTGGCGTGCCTGCGGAATTCTTCAACCGGGTCCATGGCCGCACCTTTCGGAAGGTCCAGCGACAGGGCCTCGTCGCCGGCACGTCTCTTGGTTGGGTCTTGGCTGGGGCGGCTTTTGGGCCGACCGGGCAAGCCCTCTTGCGAGGGCCCGAGCATGGGCTAAACCAGCTCCGCTCGTTAGGGTTCCCGACAATCTGCGCCCATACGTCGAGAAGCCGGCCCAGGGTCGGCGGCGCTAGGCGCCCGCCCCGCTCGGGCAAGCCGTTCCCGGGCCTAATCCAAGGTCACGGTGTCGAAATCCGCCGGCAGCACGATCTCCAGCACCTCGCAGTCGTCCGAATAATCCAGCACCGCGTGTTGAATGCGCGGAGGCTGAATCCAGCAACTGCCGACCTGCATCGTGATCGCGCCCTGGCCCTCCAGCTGCGTCTTGATCCAGCCTTTGAGCACGTAGATCATCTGGAACTCGACGTCGTGATAATGCAGCTTGGAGACCTCCTCCGGCCGGCACGGCGGCACGAAGCGGATCACGTGGGCTTGCGCGAGGCCGCCGGTCGCCTTGGCGATGCCGAGGTCCCGGTATTGGGCGTAGCTGCGCAGTCCGGTGGCGAAATCCTGCTCGCGCAGGTGGCTCACCGTGAATGTTTGCGGTGGAGCCGCTTTGGCGCCCGTTCCGCCGTTGCCGGCCTGCCGCTCGGTGTCGACGCCTGTCTCTGCCATCGTGTCCTCCCGTCCTGCTTGTTGTCGGACAAGCATGACCCACGGCAGCGGTGGGGGAAAGCGAATCCTAGCCGGCAGTGGTGCGGCCGCCGGACCGCCTGTCGGCAGCAGGAAGTCGCCACCGGGCGCGCGTAAAGGGCCCGCAGCGGCCGGTAGAAACGCACGATGGTTCAGCTTGGAATAGCTAATTTGGGCGTAACCCGCAGTTAATGCATTTTCTGCAGTATCGCTTCGCGCTTTTTGATGTCTCGTTAAGAGGTCCAGGATGGACGCGATATGGTACCGCTCCCGCTCGCGGTCGGATCGCGACTACATGGAGCAGCGCAAGAGCCAGCGCCGCACAACGAACTTCGCGGCACTGGTTCTCTCCGAGGACGGCGGCAGTATCCTGGCGGCCTGCCGCGTGTTGGACATCTCGCTCAGCGGCGCGCGCATCAAACTCGATCTTCCGGCCGAGCTGCCGCAGGCTTTCGTCCTGGTGCTATCGCGTAACGGCCGCACCCGCCGCCGGTGCGTGCTGCGATGGCAGAACTGGCCCGACTGCGGGGTGGAGTTTCAGTAGCCCCGCCCGCTCGTGATCGGCGCGCCGCTGCTCAATTCCGGACCGACTGCAGGCTGTTCGAGCGCCGCAGCGTGTAATTGTGGAAGCGGTCGATCTCGTAAATGCTGTCGCACACGGATCCGCAGCGGCTTGCAGCCTCGGTGACGTGGATCGACAGCGAAGCGCCGTCCTGCAGGACCTGTCTGCGATAGAGGACGACGTGACTGCCGGCGAGCAACAGTGCGTCGCCGATGCGAAGCTCGGATAGCCTGGCGAGCGGCACCGAGAACTGGTCGAGCTTGGCCGAATCGACGTGCTCGCCGATGCGCCACACATTCGAGACGAAGCCCGAGCAGTCGACCCCGGCGCTCAGTTGATCGCGCTCGGCGGTCCAGTAGGTTCCGCCGATATTGCCCGCCGCGTAACCGCGCGCGAGCTTGTCGTCATAGCCCGCGACGGTGTCCGCTCCGCCCCAGTTGTAGGAGACGCCCCGCAGTACGCCGGGCGGTGGGCTCGTTGCCTGACGCGGCGGCAGGACGAATTTCGCCGCCTGCTGTTCGGAGCAGGAGATCGGGCCATCGCTCAGCACCGCCGCCTTGCAGGGATTGCGCAGGTTCTCCGCGCGCACGGTCCAGAGATGGTCGCGATAGGCATCCATGGCGCTGCGGAACGAGGCGCGCGAAAGCCTGTCGGCAGCAGTTTCGACACTCTGCGCGCTCTGCAGCGGCGGAGGCTCCTCGCCGGAATCGATGATAGTGGCAGGCTGCGATTCAAGGAGCGGGCGGGGCTCGCCTGCGGTCGGGGCCGCAGCCCACGAGCGCCGCGACCTGCTGTCCTGCGCCTGCTGCGGAGTGGGCGCGGCGAATGGCAGGCTGGAAATGGTGAAAGGCTTCTTGTCCAGGCTGGCTAACAGCCCGACACTCCCGTCCGGCAGAATGGCCGCATAGTCGAATCCGAGCCGTGACATCCTTTCGAGCGGCAGCCTGACGATCCCTGAAAGGTGCCTGCGCTGGTCGAAGCGGCCGACATACACTTCCACCTGGATTTTGCGCGTGCGCGATTGCGAGTTCTCCGGCTCTGAAAAGTACATCTCTTTCCAAAGCACATATCGGTTTCCGTCGCGGCCGCCATCGAGCTCGCGTACGCTCGCCAGATAGTGCGGTCCTATGGCGTGGACTGAAAGTGCCGATCTGCCTTTGGCGGGCCGCAGCGTCAGCCGATCGCCGGCATTCCGCCTAACCGCGGGCGCCTTGAACTGCCGGTCGTTGCGGCTGTGAGCGATTGCCTGGAGTTCCGCCGGCCATTGTTGCACGTCGCGAGGGATTTCGACCCGGGTCTTTTGGGCCTCGTCGATCAACGCAACCCGGTCCGGCAATCCGACCAGCCGCCAGGGCCGCGTACCGGGCGGAAGCTTTGCCGACTTGGTCGGGCTTGTTGCGCCGGGGGCCAGCGCAATCACCTTGCCGTCCAGGGGATCCACCACCGCCAGCAAGTCGCCTTGCAGGCGGAAGATATGGCTCGGTCCTGCCCCGTCCTTGGACGGACGCACCGCTATCTCGGAAAAGAAGGCTGAGGCGGAAGTCGGCGGGAACAGCGCGCACGCAAACAAGAGCGTTGCGACGACAAACGGCTTGCGAATGGACATGGCGCCTCCCCGACACAAAGAAAATTGCACAAGTGTCCTAAGCTGCCACGCGCGCCTCCTTGTGTGAGCTGGTTCACACATAGATATCGCGCCACGGAGGTAGCTTTTTTAGCAACGTTTGTTCCGTCGCATATAGTATATCGCGATTGCGCGCCCGGTGCCGGTATGCGACCGTGAACCCTTGCCGGAGGGGGCCT
>DASWSO010000151.1:0-15706 GCA_036402635.1 Xanthobacteraceae bacterium | reverse complement strand
GCGGCCGACGCCGACGGCGTAGCGCAGCGCGCGCCCGCCATCCATCACCAGGTAGAGCTTCCGCTCCGAGGTGTTGATGACGATGGTGCCGGGCTGGTGCGGGCCCTGATACCCGATCACGTCGCGGGTGTTCTGCAGCGGCCGCTGCGCCTGCGGCTGGTAGTCCTGGTACGGATAGGCCGGGGTTCCGGCCGGTTCATAGGCGGCCGTCTGGTAGCGCGGCTGCGCCGCGTAACGCGCATCCTGCATCGCGGGCGCAGCGGCCGGCGCCGGGCCTTGCTGCAGCGCCGCGAACAGCGGGGCGAGGAAGAACGGCACGTCCTGTTGTGCGGCGCTGGCCGGCAGGGCAGTGGCGGCGAGCGCCGCGGCGGCAAAGGCGGTCTTGGCTAGACAATGCATGGCACGTCTCCAGTCGAATCCGGGGTGAGCGCTGATTGCGCGAGCGATGTCGAAGTCCGGCGATAAGGCGCGAAGGCGTCGGGGCCTGGGGCCTCAGAGCATGGCGATGCGCCGCTCGCTCGTGATCGAGCGGGCCGGACGCTGCACCTTGCCGCCTTCCCTGGTCAGGCACTCATCCGCGATATAGGGCCAGTGTTCGCGGGTGCAGCCGGACGAAGCAGGCGCCGGGTTCTTGTCGCTCTTCGGACTGATCGCGGTGGGCTGCACCGCGGTCAGGAAAACCAGCATCTCGCCCGCATTCGGGAAGCGGGCCGCCACCGTGGTGGCCGGGTTGGCCTCCGGGCGGCTCTGGGCCATGTCCAGCGCGGTGAACAGCCCGGCCACCGCAAGGGCGACCGCGCCGACCATCGGCTTCGAGAAAGTGATCATCGACGTCCTCCTGCCTCAGTTGGGTCGAGGCTTAGTGACGTCAGCATTAGGGGCGTCGGGTTTCGCCGCGTTGTCGCGGCGCGGCGATGTGGTTTCAGCCGCGTTGCGGCTTTGTGTCGTCGCGCCGTTTTGGACGAAACAATCCGGCCACGGTTACGAGGCGCTTTCGGCTATTTGGATTCTTTGAACGTCTCGCGAAACGGATGCGCAGGGTAAACACCGAGGATTTTCAGCTCTTTCGAAAAGAATTCGAGCTCCTCGAGCGCAAAGGCGAGGCCGCGATCCTCGGGGTGGCCTTCGACGTCGGCATAAAACTGCGTGGCGAAGAAATTGCCCTCGACCATATAGCTTTCCAGCTTGGTCATGTTGACGCCGTTGGTGGCGAAGCCGCCCATCGCCTTGTAGAGCGCGGCCGGCACGTTGCGGACGCGGAACACGAAGGTGGTGATGACGGGCCCGTTGCCGCGCGGCGCCGGCTCCGCTTCCCGCGCCAGCACGATGAAGCGCGTGGTGTTGTGCGCCTCGTCCTCGCAGTCCTCGGCCAGGATATCGAGCCCGTAGATCTCGGCCGCCAGCCGCGACGCGATCGCGGCGCGGGTCGGATCGCCGCGCTCCGCCACCTCGCGGGCGGAGCCGGCGGTGTCGGCGGCGACGATCGGCTTGAGCCCGAGCCGGCGCACGATGTTGCGGCACTGGCCGAGCGCCATGACGTGGCTCTCCACCGACTTGATGCCGGAAAGCTTGGCGCCCTTGGGCGCCATCAGCTGGTGACGGATCGGCAGGAAGTACTCGCCGGTGATGCTCAGGCCCGATTCCGGCATCAGGTGATGAATGTCGGCGACGCGACCGGCGACGGAATTTTCGATGGGGATCATGCCCAAATCGGCTTCACCCGATTGCACCGCCGCGAACGCGTCGGCGAATGTCGGGCACGGCAGCGGCTCGTAGTCCGGGTAGGCCTGCTGGCAGGCGATGTGGGAGTTCGCTCCCGGTTCGCCTTGGAAAGCGATCTTGCGACGCTGGTTCATGCGGCCGGTTTTGCGCGCCGCCGCCGCTTAGTCAACGGGAGGCTGCCAGTTGCGCCCGCGCGGCTTCCAGGTCCTCGGGCGTGTTCACGTCGAGCGGATCGGACGCGACGATCGCGATGTCGATGCGCATGCCGGCTTCCAGCGCGCGCAACTGCTCCAGCCGCTCGCGCCGCTCCAGCGGAGACGGCGGCAGCCTCACGAAGCGCTCCAGCGCGGCCCGCCGGTAGACGTAGAGCCCCATGTGGAAATAGAGCGGCCCGTCGCCGGCGGGCGCGGTGGCGCGGGTAAAATAGAGCGCGCGCAGCCGCCCGGGCGCGATCTCGGTGCCGACCGCCTTCACGACGTTGGGATCGTCGCGCTCGGCCTCGCGGGTGATTTCGGCCGCCACGGTCGCGATGTCGACCGCCGGATCGGCGAGCAGCGCCAGCGCGGCGCGGATGTCGCCCGGATTGAGGGTCGGGCGGTCGCCCTGCACGTTGACGATCAGCTCGGCGTGACGCTCGGGGTCGACGATGCCGAGCGCCTCGTGGATACGGTCGGAGCCGCTCGGATGGTCGCGGCGGGTGAGCACGGCGCGGCCGCCGGCCTTCTCGACCGCGGTGGCGATCACGCCGGAATCGGTAGCGACCACCACCGGGCCGACGCCCGCCTGCTCGGCGCGGCGCACCACATGCGCGATCATCGGCTCGCCCGCGATGTCGGCGAGCGGCTTTCCGGGCAGCCGGCTCGCCGCCATGCGGGCCGGAATGAGGACCAGGACGCGGTTCGGCATCGGCTGTTGCTGCGGCACTCGCGAGGCCGCGATCAAGGCGCGGCCGGGCGCTTCTACACGGGTTGCCAGAGCCGCCGCAAACCGGCTATCTGTCCGCGCCATCGATCAGACGCGACGGCGCCACGCGCCTGCGCCAAGTCCCCGCCCGGAGCCGGTCCGCAATGGATTCATTCGAACTCAACAAGATCGCCGGCGCGGTGCTGTTCACCTGCCTGGCGGTGTTGACCCTCAACATCACGGCGAGCGCGGTGTTCACGCCGCCCAAGCTGGACAAGCCGGGCTACGACATCGCGGTGCCGGAGACGGCGGTGCAGGAAGCCGCCCCGGCCGCGGGCGCGCAGGACCAGCCGGTCGAGGTGGTGCTGGCGAGCGCCGATCCGAAGCGCGGCGAGACGGCGGCCAAGAAGTGCGCGACCTGCCACACGTTCGGCAAAGGCGAGCCCAACAAGGTCGGGCCGAACCTGCACAACGTCATCAATCGCGCGAAGGCGAGCGTGCCCGGCTTCAACTATTCGGCGGCCCTGAAGGCGAAGGGCGGCACCTGGACGTTCGACGACATCTACCATTTCATCGCCAACCCGAAGGCCTTCGTGCCCGGCACCAACATGAGCTTCGCCGGCATCCCGCGCCCGAGCGAGCGTGGCGACATCATCGCCTTCCTCAACGGCCAGTCGGACAGCCCGGCGGCGCTGCCGAAGGCCGCCGATGCCGGTGCCACCGCGCCAGCGGCGGCCGCTGCTCCGGGCGGGGCCAGCACGACCGCGGCTCCGCCTCCGGGCGCCGCGCCGAAGCAGTAAGGCCTCTCCGCATAAGCGCGTTCCGTCGCGACCGCTCGCGATCGGCGCCGTAAGGTCTGCCGGGCGGCCCCAGCTCACTGCCGGCGTCCGGCTCAGGCGCCCTATTTCCCACGCCCAAGTATCTGTCCGCCGAGTGTGAGCTGGTTCACACTTGCGCCGGCGGAGCGCAGCTACGTTAGCGTTACCTAGCCAGTTTTATTTAATTCCGGTTGCAGTCGATAAAGCGCTGTGGCTAGCTCACTGGAACACCGCTGTAATGCGGGTGGGGGCGTGCGGGATTTCCCAGCTTGAGTTCGTGTGGTGTCCGACCGCGGGCGCGTAAGCGCGCGCGTCGTCTCCGCGCGCCGAACCAAGCGCATCGCGCAACTCGCTTGAAGCAACAAGGCGTCACTCGAAAGGTGCCACAATGCTGAGCTGGCTCAATGCTCTGATCGCCAACGTAGCGGCCATCGTGCCACCCGCCATCCTTGTTCAGCTGGTTCCCACCTTCATCGCGATGGCGCCCAGTCTTCCGCCGGCGCTGGTGCAGAGCATCGCCATGGCGATAGCGCCCAGCCTTCCGCCGGCGCTGGTGCAAAGCATGGCGACCGCGCTGAACTTGCCGCCGCTCCAGAGCGGCGGTTCGGGTGCCGATACCGTCACGGGCGGAAGCGGAGCCGACCTGATCAGCGGCGGCGCCGGCAACGACACGCTCAACGGCGGCGGCGGCAGCGACACGGTGAGCGGCGGCACCGGCGACGATCTCTTGATCTATGTGGCGGCCGAGAATGTCGGCGCCCACGACGTCTACGCAGGAGATGCCGGCAAGGACACGCTGCGTCTGATCCTGACCCGTCCGGAGTGGCTGGACACCCGCCTGCAAGCCGACATCACAAACATCACGGCATTCTTGACCGCGCATACCAACGCAACCACCGGCCAGGCCGACGCCACGACGTTCCAGTTTACCGCCTTCGACCTGAAGGCCACATCGTTCGAGAAGTTCGAAGTGTTCGTCGACGGCACCAAGATGAACCTTGCCGACGAGGCGGTGATCGCGAACAGCGACACAGCGGTTATCGGCGAGGACGACACGCAAGTGGTCATCGCGGTGCTCGCCAACGATACCGTGCCGGATCTGGTCAAGACCGTGGCGGTGACCGTTGGGCCGACCAAAGGGACGGTCGAGCTGAGAGCAGACAACACGTTCATCTACAAGCCGGGAGCGGCGCTGCAGAGCCTCGCCGCCAACCAAAGCACCACGGACACGTTCACCTACACGGTCACGGACGCCGATGGCGACACCTCGACCGCCACCGTCACGGTCACGATCAACGGCGCCAACGACGCACCGGTCGTGAGTGCGGCGGTGACCGGGACCGCGACGGAAGACGGCACGGCATCGACGCTCGACGCGCTCGCCCATGCGGCAGACATCGACACCGGCGCGATTCTGTCTGTTGTGGGCCTGCCGCCTGTGCTGCCGGCCGGGGTGAGCTACGACGCTGCGACTCACCGCTTCACGCTCGACCCGTCGAACGCGGCTTATCAGCACCTGGCGGCCGGCGAGCCGCTGACGGTGTCGATCAGCTACGGCGTCTCCGACGGAATCGCGACCACGCCTGCGTCGGTTTCCTGGATCGTCACGGGGACCAACGATGTGCCGGTCGTGAGCGGAACTGTGAACGGTGCGGCGACGGAGGACGGCGCGGTGTCGACGCTCGACGCGCTCGCCCACGCCTCAGACATCGACACCGGCGCGGTTCTGTCTGTTGTGGGCCTGCCGGCTGTGCTGCCGGCCGGCGTGAGCTACGACGCTGCGACTCACCACTTCACGCTCGACCCCTCGAACGCGGCTTATCAGCACCTGGCGGACGGAGAGCCGCTGACGGTGTCGGTCGGCTACGGCGTCTCCGACGGGATCGCGACCACGCCTGCATCGGTCTCGTGGATCGTCACGGGCACGAACGACGTGCCGGTCGTGAGCGCGGGCGTGACCGGAGGCGGCAACGAGGACGCCGCCATCAGCGTGAACCTGCTCGATCACGCGTCGGACGTGGACCACGCAGCGGAACTGCATGTCGACAACGTGACCTGGGATGAAGGCCCGGCCGGCTTCCCGGCCGGCTTCACCCTGGTGGGGAACTCGATTGTCGTCGATTACCAAGGGCTGACCGACGGCGAGAGCCTGGAGACTCACTTCAGCTATGACGTGGTCGACGAGCGCGGGGCGCGGGTCGCCCAGCACGCAACCATCACGCTGACCGGCGCGAACGACCGCCCGGTCGTGAATGCGAACAGTGTCGCCACGCATGCAACCACCGGACCGGTGGACGTCGTCCAAAACGGTCTGGAGGGCCGTGTCTACCAGCCAAATCAATATAACGAGTATTGGACGACCATTCCGGGGCACAACTACTTCGCCCAAGGGGGAGCGGCGGCCGCCACTTTCCTCGCGCAGAATATCGATTACCGGAACGGCTGGAATACCGACACGCTCAAGAACTTCCTGACCTACAATGGCGGGGCCGATGGCAATTCGCTGTCGGGCTATCAGTCCAGTCCGCTGGACCTCACCTACATCCAGCTCGACGGCTACTTCCACCAGGTCGCGGGGCAGACCTACACACTGTTTCTCCTGTCCGATGACGGCTCTACGCTTTATCTGAATGGCCAGATGGTCATCTACAACGATGGCCCGCACGGCGACGAGTATCGCGAGTACACCTATGTTGCGGGCACGACCGGTTACGTGCCGATCGAGATCGACTATGTCGAAGCATGGGGCGGCGCGAGCCTTCGGGCCGGCGTCAACGGCCATGTGTTCGCCGCGGGCGAAATTGTCCCCGACGTCCCGACGCTCACATCTTCGGCGACGCTGACCTTCACCGACGCTGAGCTCAACGACACGCATACGGCCGCTTTGGGCGCTCCGAGCGCCGTCTGGTCGGCGGGTCCGCTCTCGGGCATGCCGTCCTCCACGGCGACCGCGCTGAATGCGGCGCTCGCCGGTGCGTTGAGCTACACGCTCAGCGACAGCACGCACACCGGTTCGGGGGCGGTGGCGCTGGCGTTCTCTGCGCCGGCCACAGCTTTTGAGTTCCTTGCCGCGGGCGAGACACTCACGGTCAGTTACGACGTCACCGTCACGGACAATCGCGGTGCCAGCTCGACCCAGCCGGCTACATTCAGCGTCGTGGGCAGCAACGCCGCACCGGTCGTACAGCCTGCGGCCCCCAGGCAGACGCTGACGTTCGATGACCAGCGTGACAGTACACAGTACATCGATGGATGGCGGCGTCCGTATGTCGACGACGGTGCATTCCGCTTCGACGGCTTCTCTGATGACCCCTATAGTGGGAATCCCGACGGCGCTAGCTTCACCTATGCCGGACAAGGATACACGCCCAACGGAGCCGACGGCGAGATTTATCGCCAAGACGGTGCGGGATTCTCACTCCAGCAGTTGGACTTGGCCAACCTTTGGGGTAACGGCGGGACGGTGTGGGTCTATGGCTACTACCATGGCAGCCAAGTGGCGAGCAGGGCGTTTGGCCTCGACTACTATTACCAGACCATCACTTTCGACAGTACGTGGGACAGAGTCGACGATATCCGGTTCTACGGGGACACGGAGGTGGTTTACCTGGATAACGTCGTTTTGGGCGGGGTGCCCGACATCAGCCTAAGCGAGCGAGTGGCGAGCACGGGCGCGACGACGGCAAACACCGGCACGGTCGCATTCACCTTCACCGATACCGATCTCTCCGATCTTCACACGGTCAGCGTGGCCGCGCCGGCGGTCACGTGGTCTGGCGGCACGACGCTGCCGAATGGGCTCGCGATCGCGCTTGCCGGCGCACTGAGCACGACTGTCGCCCACGCGAGCGGCACTGGCGGCGGCTCGGTCACCGCGAATTTCTCTGCGCCAGACAACGTTTTCGATTTCCTCGCGGCTGGCGAGAACTTGACGGCCGTTTACAACGTCACGGTCGACGATGGCCACGGCGGCACGTCGACGCGATCGGTGACCGTCGCTGTGAGCGGTGTCAACGATGCACCGGTCGCCCGTCCGGGTGCTGCGACAATCAGCGAAAACGCCGCGGTTACGCTCGATGTGCTGAGCGACGCGGATCATGGCGCCGTGCTTACGGTTACCACCTCATCCAAACCGCTTGGCTCCTCGCTGTCGGTGCAGAACGGCCAACTGGTTTTCAACCCGAATACCGCGTTCGACTATCTCGTGGCCGGCGCGCAGACCACGGTCGACGTGACCTATACGATCAGCGACGAGCGTAACGCCCAGGCGTCGTCGGTCGCGACCATTACCGTGACCGGCGAGTACGACGCACCGGTGGCGCGCAACGACGACCTGTCGTCTGCGCCAAGGCCAGGCTTCCTGCTGAACCCGGCGAACGGTCATTACTACGGCGTCACGACCGCCGACGGCTCTTGGACGCAGTCGTCGGCCAACGCGGCGGCGATGGGCGGCTATCTCGCGACTATCACCTCGGCGGCCGAAAACGCCTTCATCTTCGAGAACATCGATCCGACCGGGGCGTGGTGGTGGATCGGCGCCAGCGATGCGGCGGTCGAGGGCCAGTGGCGCTGGGTCACCGGCCCCGAGGCGGGTACGCAGTTCTGGCAGGGCCTCTACTACAATGGTGCGCGAGTGGGCGGCAATTACGCCAACTGGCAGCCCCGCTCCGAACCTAACGGCGGCACCGGCGAGAACCACGCGCACATGTGGGCCGGCGGCTACTGGAACGACTTGGGCGGCAATAGCAGCACCCGCGGCATCGTCGAGATTGGCGGCCGTGCGGGCGATCCGGACCAGACCGCCACCACGAGACAAACTGCGCCGTATGCGATCGACATCGCAAGGCTGCTGGCCAACGACACCGACGCGGATGCGGGCGACACGCCCAGCCTCACCGCGGTTGCGGCCACCAGCGCCAAGGGTGCGGCGATCACCTTCGCCAAAGGCGTCATCACCTACGATCCGACCGCTTCGACGACATTGAGCGCGTTGGCGGCGGGCGAAAGCGTCATCGACACCTTCACCTACACGATCACGGACAGCCAGGGCCTCACGTCGACGGCGACCGTTTCGCTGCGCGTCGGCGACGCCAACGATGCGCCCGTGATCAGCGCCGGCAATACGCAGAGCCATCTTGGAGGGGCGACTGCGATTTCGCCATTGGCAACGATCACCGACGTCGACTCCCTGGACTTCAACGGCGGCTCGCTGACGGTGGCTTTCACCGCGAACGGCACTGCAGCGGACCAGTTCGTCATCGGCAACCAGGGCAACGGCACCGGCCAAATCGGCGTCAGCGGCAACACCATCAAATACGGTGGCGTTGAGATCGGAACGTTCAGCGGCGGTGCCGATGGTACCGCTCTGGTCGTCAACTTCGGTACCGCATCCAAGGCGGCCGTGCAGGCGCTGCTCGACGATGTTCTCTATGCCAACATCGCCGGGAACCCGTCCTCGACGGCGCGGACCGTCACGTACACGCTGAACGATGGCGATGGCGTCGCGAACGGCGGCAGCGCGGTCGGGACCGCCACGGCGACGATCAATGTCGCCGGGTCGCACGAATTGCTTGCCAACCCATCGTTTGAGGCCGGACAAACGACCACCAACGGTGCCTTTGTCGGTTTTGCCAGTATCCCTGGCTGGCACACGGACTCTGGCAGCGCCGCTCTGGAAATCGTTTCTGCGGCTCCCGGCGGGATCAAGGGGGACGGCCACTGGCTCGACACGCAGGGGAGTCCCGGCGGCATCAAGATCAGCCAGGTGGTGGATATCGTGGCCGGCTCACATGCCTGGCTCGGCTTCAGTGTCGCGGCCGAGAACGGGACGAACCCGAGCGAGCATCTGCAGTTCTTCTTCAACAACACGGTCGTGAAGGATATCGCCCAGGCCGATCTCGGGCCGGTCGGGGACTTCCACCAGTACTATGTGGATGTGGTCGGCCAGGACGGTGCCGACGTTCTGCGCGTCGCCTCGACCGGACCGAGCAACAATGTCGGGCTCGCACTTGATTGGGTGCATCTCACCCAGTGGGATCTGGCCATCGCGTAAGGGTGTCTGGGCGGGACCGATACACTTCCCGCCCGCACAAAATCCCGCCAGGCCCGCGGGACCGAACAGCGCCGGGAGCCAAAGGCGCTGCCGGCGCGGATCGAAAATCCGTCATAATCGCGTGCGGAGGGTGCGGCCGCCCCTATATGAGGGACCGCCCTTACGAGGGGTGCTGCCTTCCCGAGGCCGAACCGGAGCCGCCCGTGACCCGATTGTCTTGCTTCCTTCGCGCCGGCGCGCTGGCGCTCGCGCTGCTGTCGCCCGGGCTCGCCGCCGCCCAGGGGACGCCGGACGCCAAATGGCGCCACGGCATGTCGCTGTTCGGCGACGTGAAATATCCGGAAGGGTTCAAGCAGTTCGACTACGTCAACCCTAACGCCCCGAAGGCCGGCGCGGTGCGCCAGATCGCGGTCGGCACCTTCGACAACTTCAACGGCGTCGTGGCCGGCGTGAAGGGTTCGCTCGCCGGCGGCATCGACCAGATCTACGACACCCTGATGGTGTCGTCGCTCGACGAGGTCTCCACCGAATACGGGCTGATCGCGGAGGCCGCCAAGCACCCGGACGATTTCTCCTGGGTCACCTACCGGCTGCGCCCGGAAGCGAGATGGCATGACGGCAAGCCGATCACCCCGGCGGACGTGATCTTCTCGTTCGACGCCTTCCGCAAGCACAGCCCGCAGCTCGCCGCCTATTACCGTCACGTCACCAAGGCGGAGCAGACCGCCGAGCGCGAGATCACCTTTACGTTCGACACCAAGGGCAACCGCGAGCTGCCGCAGATCATCGGCCAGCTCACCGTGCTGCCGAAGCATTGGTGGGAGGGCACCGACGCGCAGGGCCGCCAGCGCGACATCGGCGCCACCACGCTGGAGCCGCCGCTCGGCGGCGGCGCCTACCGCATCAAGAGCTTCGAGCCGGGGCGCAACGTCGTCTACCAGCGCGTTCCCGACTACTGGGGCAAGGACGTCAACGTGAATGTCGGGCGCGACAATTTCGAGGAGCTGCGCTTCGAGTATTTCCGCGACTCCACGGTGGCGCTGGAGGCGTTCAAGGCCGACCAGATCGACTGGCGCTCCGAGAACAGCGCCAAGAACTGGGCGACCGCCTACGACTTCCCGGCCGTGCGCGACAAGCGGGTGGTGCTGGAGGAATTCCCGATCCGCAACATGGGCGTGATGCAGGCGTTCGCCTTCAACACCCGGCGCGACAAGTTCAAGGACCCGCGGGTGCGGCAGGCGTTCAATTACGCCTTCGACTTCGAGGAGATGAACAAGGCGCTGTTCTACGGCCAGTACATCCGCATCGACAGCTACTTCAAAGGCACCGAGCTCGCCTGGAACTGGCAGGACGAGGCGGCCACCAGCCCGGTGGTGCCGCCCGCCACGGAGCTGCCGCAGGGGCTGGAGCTCGAGATCCTCAACACCGTGCGCGACAAGGTGCCGCCGGACGTGTTCACCAAGCCGTACCGCAACCCGGTCGGCGGCGCCGAGGCGGTGCGCAACAACCTGCGCGAGGCGATCCGGCTGTTCAAGGAAGCCGGCTACGAGGTGCGCGACCGCAAGATGGTCAACGCCAAGACCGGCGAGCAGATGAGCGTCGAGTTCCTGCTGTCGGAGCCGACCTTCGAGCGGGTGGCGCTGTTCATGAAGCCGACGCTGGAGCGGCTCGGCATCGCCGTCACGGTGAGGACCGTCGACGACTCCCAGTACGAGAACCGCCTCCGCCAGTGGGACTTCGACATGACAGTCGCGTCCTGGCCGGAGTCGCTCTCGCCCGGCAACGAGCAGCGCGCCTATTGGGGTTCGCAGGCCGCCGACCAGGCCGGCTCGCGCAACTATGTCGGCATCAAGAATCCGGCGGTCGACGCGCTGATCGACCGCATCATCTTCGCCAAGGACCGCGCCGAGCTGATCGCCGCCACCCGCGCCATGGACCGGGTGCTGCTGTGGAACCACTACGTGATCCCGCAGTGGACCTACGGCAAAGTGCGCAGCGCGCGGTGGGACCGCTTCGGCCGGCCCGAGAAGATGCCGGCCTACGGCCTGTCGGCGTTTCCGACCATCTGGTGGTGGGACGCCGAGCGCGCCGCCAAGGTGACGGCGCGCCAGTAAGGGACCGCCTTACGGCTTGAAGGTGATCCCGGGCGGGTTCTTGCTGAAGTATTCCCGGTTCTCCGGCGTGTCCTCGGCGCCCGGATTGCCGCGCCAGCCGATGAAGCGCGCCGCCATGTCGTCGCCGTAGCGCACGCGGAACAGCAGCGTGCGCTGCGGGCCGTTCTCGTATTCGTGCAGCTCGCCGCGCGGATGCACCACGAACGAGCCGGGCGTGACGTCGATCGTCTCGGTCGGCGTGCGCATGATGCCGCCGCCGGAGAAGCAGAAGTAGATTTCGGTCGCGTCCGGATGGCAGTGGTAGGGGCTGACCTGCCCCGGCTCCCAGCAGGCAACGGTGAAATCGCCATCGGCCTCGGTGCCGAGAATCTTCTCGACGTGCCGCTTCGGGTCCCAAACCTGTTCCTTGCCCAAATCGAAAACGTGCATTCCGCAGTCACTCCGCTGATCGGTGAGGACGCGGAGACTAGTGGGCCCGACTGCAATTGCAAACGGCCCGGCGCGTGTGGCCGTTCAGGCCTTGGCTTTCGTCGGCGCCTGTTCGATCTCGTCCAGCACGACGTCCGGCGCGACATCCTGCTTGAGCTCCGCGACCTCGTCGTCCACCTCGCTCTTGACGCCGAGTTGCTGCGAGATCGCTTCCACCATGGCGACCAGCCTGGTCACCTCGTGTTCGGCCAGCAGGCTCACCTGCAGGTCGAGATCGGCGCGCTTGTCCGCCGCGGCCGAAATGCGGTTCTGACTGATCAGCACGAAGGTGGAGAGGAAGATCGCCTCCACCGACGCCGCCATCGCCAAAATGACGAACGAACTGTCCCAGGCCGGCACCCGGGGAACCCAGCCGAGGTTGGCAACGATCCAAAAACCAATAATGGCGAGATGGACATAGACGAATGCCATGCTGCCGGTGAAACGGGTGATCGCGTGCGCCAGACGCTCCTGCCGGCTGGCGGCCGCCTCCTCCTCGGCACGGCGGCGATGCAGCGCCTTGATGTTGCGCTCCAGCACCGGGGTCAGCCCGCTCGGCTGCGGCGGAGGATAGGTCGGCGGCGGCTCGGCTGCTGCCCGGTTTGTCACGCTTCGGCGTTGGGCTTGGCTGGTCAACGGCCATTCCTCCGGTCTGGGTGCAAGGCGTGGCGGCAACCGCTCGCGCCGAACCGGAGTTCCATCATGCCGGCCGGGGCTGCAGTCACGCAGGCAGCCGCCTACACCCAATAGTGGGCTTGACCGGCCCGGAGGGGTCCTCTCAAATCGCACATCAAGAACACGGCTTGAACCGTGCCGAACAGTTTGCGCGAGCGAAAACCTGCTCGCACCATTGGGGAGGAGCAGCGCCGTGGCGATGAGCGCCCGCGCCGAGCACGACACGTTTCCGAAGCTGCTGATCCGCAACGCCGCGCGCATGAGCGCGCGACCGGCGATCCGGCACAAGGACCTCGGTATCTGGCAGGCTTGGACCTGGGCGCAGGTGCTCGACGAGGTGCGGGCTTTTTCTCTCGGTATGGCCGCGCTTGGGCTCAAGCGGGGCGACAAGCTCGCCATCGTCGGCAACAACCGGCCGCGGCTCTACTGGGCGATCGCGGCCGCGCAGGCGCTCGGCGCGGTGCCGGTGCCGCTGTATGCCGACTCGGTGGCGGAGGAGATGGCCTACGTGCTGGAGCACGCCGAGGTCACCCTGGCGGTCGTGCAGGACCAGGAGCAGGTCGACAAGATCCTCTCGGTCGCGGACCGGCTCACCGGCCTGACCCATGTGATCTACGACGAGCCGCGGGGCTTGCGCGACTACGATCACGGCCAGCTGAAATCGTTCGAGGACGTGCAGCGGATGGGGCGCGACGAGATCGCGCGCGACGCCGGAGCGCTGCAGCGCTGGCACGAGCTGATCGGCGAGGGTAGCGGCAGCGATCTCGCGATCATCCTCTACACGTCCGGCACCACCGGCCGCCCCAAGGGGGTGATGCTGACGCACGACAACGTGCGCATCTCGGCCGAGAACGGCAACGCCTTCGACCGGCTCGACGAGCGCGAGGAGGTGATCGCCTATCTACCGCTCGCCTGGGTCGGCGACCACATCTTCTCCTATGCGCAGTCCTATACGGCGGGCTTTTGCGTCAATTGCCCGGAATCGCCCGAGACCGTGGTGGAGGACCGGCGCGAGGTCGGCACCACCTACGCGTTCGCGCCGCCACGCATCTACGAGAACCTGCTGACGCTGACGATGGTGCGCATGGAGGATGCGAGCCCGCTCAAGCGCCGGGTGTTCCATTACTTCATCGGCCATGCGCGGCGCTGGGGCGAGAAGATCCTCAACCGCGAGCCGGTGCCGCTGACGGCACGGCTGATCTACCGGCTCGGCGATGTGCTGGTGTACGGGCCGCTGAAGAACCGCTTCGGGCTCTCGCGCATCCGCGTCGGCTACACCGCCGGCGAGGCGATCGGCCCGGAGATCTTCCGGTTCTTTCGCGCGCTCGGCATCAACCTCAAGCAGCTCTACGGACAGACCGAGGCTGCGGTCTACATCACGGCGCAGCCCGACGGCGAGATCATGGCCGACACGGTGGGCAGGCCGAACATCGACGTCGAGGTCAAGCTCGCCGACACCGGCGAGGTGCTGTTTCGCTCGCCCGGAGTCTTCTCCGGCTACTTCAAGGAGCCGGAAAAGACCGCCGAGACTAAGACGCCGGACGGCTGGGTGCGCACCGGCGACGCCGGCGTGTTCGATCCCAAGAGCGGCCATCTCAAGATCATCGACCGCGCCAAGGACGTCGGGCGCCTCAACGACGGCACGCTGTTCGCGCCAAAGTATCTCGAGAACAAGCTCAAGTTCTATCCCAACATCAAGGAAGCGGTGGCCTACGGCGACAAGCGCGACTTCGTCTGCGCCATGGTCAACATCGACCTGGTCGCGGTCGGCTCCTGGGCGGAGCGCAACAACGTGGTGTACGGCTCTTATCAGGAACTCGCCGCGCATCCGCGGGTGTACGACATGATCGCCGGGCATGTGGCGGAGGTGAACCGCTCGCTCGCCGAGGAAGGCGTCATGGCGGGCGCGCAGATCCGCCGCTTCCTGATCCTGCACAAAGAGCTGGATGCCGACGACGGCGAGCTGACGCGCACCCAGAAGGTGCGGCGCGGCTTCATCGCCGAGCGTTACGCGCCGCTGGTGCGCGCGCTCTACGACGGCTCGACGGCTTGCGACATCTCCACCGAGCTCACCTTCGAGGACGGCCGCCACGGCGTGATATCGGCGCGGTTGAACATCCGCGACATGGCGCCGCTGCCGGCGGCGATGGAGCGCGCCGCGTGAGGGCACCGACCGAGCCCGGCGCCATCACCGGCGAGGTGCTGCTCTCGGTCGAGAACGTGTCGCTCTCGTTCGGAGGGATCAACGCGATCCGCGATGTCTCGTTCGATGTCCGCCGGGGTGAGATCCGCGCCATCATCGGTCCGAACGGCGCCGGCAAGACCTCGATGCTCAACGTGATCAACGGCTTCTACCACCCGCAGCGGGGCCGCATCACGTTCAAGGGCGAGACGCGGGCGAAGATGCGCCCGTCGGAAGCGGCGCGCGGCGGCATCGCCCGCACGTTCCAGAACGTCGCGCTGTTCAAGGGAATGAGCGCGCTCGACAACATCATGACGGGGCGCTCGCTGAAGATGCGGCGCGGCTTCTTCTGGCAGCTGCTGCGCTATGGCCCGGCCATGGCCGAGGAGGTCGAGCACCGGCGCAAGGTCGAGGAGATCATCGACTTCCTCGAAATCCCGCATATCCGGCGCGTGCAGGTCGGCAAGCTTCCGTACGGCCTGCAGAAGCGCGTCGAGCTCGGCCGCGCGCTGGCGATGGAGCCGGACCTGCTGCTGCTGGACGAGCCGATGGCCGGCATGAACCTCGAAGAGAAGGAGGACATGTCGCGCTTCATCGTCGACGTGAATAACCAGTACGGCACCACGATCGCGCTGATCGAGCACGACATGGGGGTGGTGATGGACCTCTCCGACCGCGTGGTCGTGCTCGACTACGGCCGCAAGATCGCCGACGGCACGCCCGACGCAGTGAAGTCCGACCGCGCCGTGATCGACGCCTATCTCGGCGTGGC
>DASWSO010000150.1:0-2597 GCA_036402635.1 Xanthobacteraceae bacterium | reverse complement strand
CTCCGGCTTCTCGATCAGCGCCGGCACCTTCACGGCGAAGCGGCCGCTGGCGCCTTCGAGCGCGCCCGCCGCCACCAGGCTGTTGGAGGACTGGGTGGCGGCGATCAGCTGCTCGAGCGAGACGCCGTAGCTCTTCATCAGCATCGGCTCGGCGATGATCTCCACGACTTCGTCACGGGCGCCGCGCAGCTCCGCCGCCAGCACGCCCGGCACCTGCTCGACCGCGTTCTTCACGGTGCGGGCGATGCGCAATAGCGTGCGCTCCGGCACCTCGCCGGAGAGCGCCACCACCAGCACCGGATAGAGCGAGAGGTTGACCTCCTGCACCAGCGGTTCGTCGGCGTCCTTCGGCAGGTCGCGCTTGGATTCGTCGACCTTGGCGCGCACGTCGGCCAGCGCCGACTTGGAATCGAAGCCGGCCTCGAACTCGAGCAGCACGAAGCCGCCGCCCTCGAATGCGGTCGAGCGCATCTCCTTCACGTTGCCGACCGATTTCAGCTTGGTCTCGACCGGGCGCAGCAGCAGCCGCTCGGCGTCTTCAGGGCTGATGCCGCGCTGCGACAGCTGCGTGTAGATGATCGGAACCTTGATGTCCGGCTCGGCTTCCTTGGGGATCGTGCGATAGGCGACGAAGCCGGCCAGCAGCAGGAAGATCAGCGTCGCGATCGTCAGCCGGGCATGGCTGATGGCGTAGTCGATGAGCTTGAACATCCTGTCCCCTCGGAATCCCCCTCATCCTGAGGGGCGGGTGAAGCCCGCCGTCTCGAAGGATCGCGGCCTAGTGCTTCGAGACGCGCCGCTGCGTGCTCCTCAGCATGAGAGTATTCGTCAGCGCGCGGCGGTCGCCTGCTTCAGCGGCACCGCCTCGACGCGCTGGCCCTCGCGCACGAAATCCTGTCCTTCGACGATGACGCGAGCGCCGTCCGGCACGCCGTTGAGCCACATATTGGCCTGCTCGTCCTCGACCACCGTGACCGGCACGAACGACACCTTGCCGGCGTCGTCGACCGCCCGCACGCCAAGGTCGCCGGCGGACGAGAAGGTCAGCGCCGAGCGCGGCACCCGCGTCGCCGAAGCCGCCGCCATGCGGATCGCGACCTCGGCGGTGATACCGTCGGGGATGCTACCGTCGGCGTTCGGCAGCTCGATCTCGACCCGGTAGGTGCGAGTGGTCTGGCTGGCGGTCTTGGAGACGTGGCGGACCTTGCCGGTGGCGGTCTGGCCGGTGACCAGCCGCACCTCGGCCGGATCGCCGACCTTGATGCCGCCGAGCTTGCGCTCTGCCACCTCGGCCACCGCCAGCATCGGGTCGAGCCCGATCAGCTGCGCGATCTCCTTGCCGGCCATCGAGAACGCCGCCTGGCCGATCTCCACCGGGACCTCGTTGACGATGCCGGCCCACGGCGCGCGCACCACGCCGCGGTCGCGCTCGGCTTCCGCCGCGGCGAGCTGCGCCTCGGCGATCTTCACCTGCGCTTCCAGGTTGCCGAGCTCCAGCCGCGGCATCATGCCCTGCGAGATCAGCCGGCTTTTCGCTTCCAGCTCGATGCGGCGCTGCGTCGCCACCGCGCGCGCCTGCGCCACCTGCGCCTCGCGCGCCTCGTCGGAGAGCACGGCGATGATGTCGCCCTGCTTCACCACGCTGCCGCGGCGGACGTTCAACTCGGTGATGATGCCGCCGGTGCGGGCCGTCACCGCCACCTTGCGGTCCGCTTCGGTGCGGCCGGAGAGCACGAGCTTCTGGCGATGCGGCGCCCGCTCGGTCGCAAGCACCGCGACGCGGAACGGCTTGGCCTCGGTCTCGGCCGGGCGCACGGCCGCGCGCGTCTCCGCATTCTCGTGCGGGAGGAAGTGGCCGGACGCGATCCAGGCGGTCGCGGCGACCACCAGGCCGATCGCGGTGATGCGGCTACCCTTCATCGGAAACCTCCTTCGGCGACGCGGCATCCGTGCCGCCGTGGCGAGTCAACAGGCATTCGACCATGCGCAGGATCATCGGCAGCACCGCCTCGGCGTCGAACTCGCCGTCGACCGCGCGGCGCCAGGAGATGCCGTCGGCGAGCGCCATCAGCACCGTGGAGGCGTGCTCGACATTGAGGTCGGCGGCGATCTCGCCGTTGGCGGCGGCGTGGCGCAGCATCTGCGCCAGCCGTCCCTTCACGTCCTGCTCGCAATCGCGATAGAGCCTGGCGATGTCGGGGTTGCGGCGGCTCTCCGCCATGATCTCGGCGCAGAGCGCGACCTCCTCGGCCGGCCGCTCCACCAGGTGGTAGCGGGCGAGGCCCTGCAACCCGGTGAAGAAGTCGGGCGCGCTCTCCAGCAGGGAGAAGTCGCGCGCCACCTCGGCGCGGTTACGCTCGCAGATGCCGGCGATGATCTCCTCCTTGGAGGCGAAATACCGGTAGACGTTGCCGGGACTCATGCGCGCCTCGGCGCAGACTTCCTGCATCGAGGTCTGGTGGAAGCCGGCGCGCGCAAAGCACCGCTCGGCAGCCGAGAGGATCTCGGCGCGGCGGTCGATCTGCAACTGGGCGTTAGCGCGGCGCATGCGGGCTGAGGCTATTCGTTTATAAAGCGAACGTTCATTCTCATTTACG
>DASWSO010000149.1:0-2133 GCA_036402635.1 Xanthobacteraceae bacterium | reverse complement strand
AGTGCACGCCGGCGGCGCCCGCCTCGATGAAAGCCTTCATGATCTCGAAGGCGTTGAGCGGGCCGCCGAAGCCGGCTTCCGCGTCGGCGATGATCGGCGCGAACCAGTCGCGCTTGGCGCCGCCCTCGGAATGCTCGATCTGGTCGGCACGGGCGAGGGTGCGGTTGATGCGCCGGCACAGTTCAGGCCCTGAGTCGCACGGATACAGGCTCTGGTCCGGATACATCGCGCCGGCGGTGTTGGAATCGGCCGCGACTTGCCAGCCGGAGAGGTAGATCGCCTTCAGCCCGGCGCGCACCTGCTGCATCGCCTGGTTGCCGGTCATGGCCCCCAGCGTCGGGACATACGGCTCGGTCTGCAGCAGCTCCCACAGCTTGTTGGCGCCGCGCTCCGCCAGCGTATGGCGAATCGCCACCGAGCCGCGCAGCCGCTCCACGTCCTCGGCCGCGTACGGCCGCTCGATGCCGTCGAAGCGGCCGGCGGGGGCATTCGGGATCAGCGCGCTGAAGCTCGTGTGGGGCATCATGTTCTCCATACAGCCGTGACATTGGCTGCCGTTCGCGGGTTCGATCTCCTAGCCATAACGCACAATCCGCGTTGACGCCGTGCCGATTTTGCGGAACGATGCCACTCTGTCACGCATTTACACTGGTTGATTGTTGGATTGTCACAAATGTTAAACGCCAGCGACGCTGCCGGACGTAAATTGTTCGTCGGTCCGCGCTTTCGGCGCATCCGCCGCCAGCTCGGGCTGTCGCAGACCCAGATGGCGGAGGGGCTCGGCATCTCGCCGAGCTACGTCAACCTGATCGAGCGCAACCAGCGGCCGGTGAGCGCGCAGATCCTGTTACGGCTGGCCGAGACCTACGACCTCGACCTGCGCGACCTCGCGGGTGGCGACGACGACCGCGCCTTCGCGGACCTCAATGAGGTGTTTTCCGACCCGCTGTTCCGGCCAATCGAGGTGCCGAAGCAGGAGCTGCGCGACCTGGCCGAGCTCTGTCCCGGCGTCGCCCACGGCCTGCAGCGGCTCTATGCCGCCTACGTCGAGGCGCGCCGCGGCGAGACCATGGCGGCGTCGCGCTTCGCCGGCCGCGACGAGGGCCCGCGCTACGAGGCCAATCCGGTCGAGCGCGTGCGCGACCTGATCGAGGCCAACCGCAACCATTTCCCGGCACTCGACGTCGCCGCCGAGGCGCTGCGCGACGAGCTCGATGTTCCGGCTCACGACCTGTTCCGCGCGCTGTCGGAGCGGCTGCGGACGCGGCACGGAATCCTGGTGCGGGTGCTGCCGATCGACGTGATGCGCGATACGCTGCGGCGCTTCGACCGCCACCGCCGCCACCTCTTGATCTCGGAACTGGTGGACGTGCCGGGCCGCGCCTTCCAGGCGGCGTTCCAGCTCGCGCTGATGGAAGCGGCGCCGGCGCTCGACGAGGTGATCGCGCGCACCGAGGAGCGCGCCGAGGGCGTGCGGCGGCTATTGCGCATCAGCTTGGCCAATTATTTCGCCGGCGCCGTGATGATGCCGTATGGCCGCTTCCACGACGCCGCCGAGGCGCTCGCCTACGACATCGGCCTGCTCGGCCAGCGCTTCGGCGCGAGCTTCGAGCAGGTCTGCCACCGCCTCACCACGCTGCAGCGGCCGACCGCGCGCGGCGTGCCGTTCTTCATGCTGCGCGTCGACCATGCCGGCAACGTCTCGAAGCGCTTCTCCTCCGGCACCTTCCCGTTCTCGAAGTTCGGCGGCACCTGTCCGCTGTGGAACGTGCACGCCGCCTTCGACACGCCCGGCAAGATCGTCACCCAGGTGATCGAGCTGCCTGACGGCAGCCGCTACTTCTCGATCGCCCAGACGGTGCGGCGGCCGGTGGCGCCCTATGCGCAGCCGCAGCCGCGCTACACGATCGGGCTCGGCTGCGAGCTCAAGCACGCATCGCGGCTGGTTTATTCGATGGGCGTCGACCTCGCCACCGCCGACGCGACGCCGATCGGCGTCACCTGCCGGCTGTGCGAGCGCGTCAACTGCAGCCAGCGCGCCGAGCCGCCGCTGACCCGCGAGATCGTGTTCGACGAAACCACGCGCGGCATCTCGCCGTTCCAGTTCAGCGCCGCGCGCGAGCTGTAGCAAGC
>DASWSO010000148.1:0-3211 GCA_036402635.1 Xanthobacteraceae bacterium | reverse complement strand
AGCCGCTGGTGCTTGCCGGCGACTACAACGTCATCCCGGACGAGCGCGACGTCTACGACCCGCCGGCCTGGGTCACCGACGCGCTGTTTCGGCCGGAAACCCGCGAGCGCTTCCGCGCGCTGCTGCATCTCGGGCTCACCGACGCGCTGCGCGCCACCACGGCGGACGCCGGCCTCTACAGCTTCTGGGACTATCAGGCCGGAGCCTGGCAGCGGAACAAGGGACTGCGCATCGACCACCTGCTGCTCTCGCCGCAGGCCGCCGACCGCCTGCAGGGCGCCGGCATCGACAAGCACGTGCGCGGCCGCGACAAGCCGTCGGATCACGTGCCGGTATGGATCGATCTCGACGTCGGCCGATAACGGACGCGAGAACAGGGGCGAACACGCCGACCAAGTGGGCGTTCGCGGGCGCCAATCGGTGTTCTTCCGGTTGGTCCGGCCGTGTTCCGCCGCTATTCGCGGCGGCCTTTGAGGTAGCGCTCGAGGTAGACGAGCGCCATCGAGCGCTCGTCGGCGGTCGCCTGCTGGAACGCCGCGTCGTACATCTCGGCGATCCAGGCCTCCTCGTTCGAGGCGCCATCGCGCGCCAGCGTCAGCCACATCAGGCCGCGCGCCGCCTGCCGCGACACCTGCTGGCCGCTGAACAGCATGTGGCCGAGCAGCGCCTGCGCCTGGTACTGGCCCTTGTTGGCGGCGAGCCCGAGCCAGCGTGCCGCCTGCCGCGGATCGCGCGGCGCCCCGGTGCCTTCGAGAAACAGCCGTCCCAGGTGGTACTGCGCGTCGGCGTCGCCGAAATAGGACGCCGCATAGGAGAACATCTCGCGCGCCCGATCCGGATCGGGAGCGACGGACGAATTGGGAATGCCGCCGAGGTAATATTGGCCGAGCGCGACGAACGCATTGGCGACGTAGCGCGACTGCGGCGTCACCGGGTTGTCGTCGGCATGGCCGGAGGCGATGCGGCTGAAATACTCGAATGCGCGCAGGTCGTTACGCTTGACCCCGTCGCCCTCCGCATACATCCGGCCGAGCTTCCACTGCGCCGCCGTATGGCCCTGCTCGGCGGCGTATTCGAGCGCGTTCACCGCCTTCTCGGCTTCGCCGGCGCGCAGCGCCCGCGCGCCGGAGCGGAACGCCTCGCCCGGAGTCGGCGCGGGCGCCTTCTGTGCCTCGCGCGGGCCGTCGAGCGCGAGCGCCGGCGCAGCGGCGGCCGACGGCCGCAGCGTGTCCAGCCCGCGCGCCGAGTGCGCCGCCAGCAGCGCGATCAGCACGCCCGCAAAGGCTATCGGCCTAGAGGTCCGCATAGCAGAGCTTTTCTGCCCCCCCGCCCGGATGAGTGACGGCGCCCGTGACCGCCGGACCGACCTGCTGGGCGTATTTCCACAGATAGCCGGAGGTGAAATCGGTTTCGCGCGGCTTCCAGGAGGCTTTGCGCTGCGTCAGTTCGGCCTCGCTGAGCGTCACCTCGATCGTGCCCTTCTCGGCATCGATCGTGATCACGTCACCGTCGCGCAGAAGCCCGATCGGCCCGCCAACCGCCGCCTCCGGACCGACATGGCCGATGCAGAAGCCGCGGGTCGCGCCGGAGAAGCGCCCATCGGTGATGAGCGCGACCTTGTCGCCCATCCCCTGCCCGTACAGCGCCGCCGTCGTCGACAGCATCTCGCGCATGCCAGGCCCGCCACGCGGGCCCTCGTAGCGGATCACCAGGACCTCGCCTTCCTTGTAGGTCTTCTTCTTCACCGCCTCGAAGCACGCCTCCTCGCCGTCGAAGCAGCGCGCCGGCCCGGAGAAGCGCAGGTTGCTCATGCCGGCGACCTTCACGATCGCGCCATCGGGCGCGAGGTTGCCGCGCAGGCCCACAACGCCGCCGGTGACGGTGATCGGCTTGTCGGCGGGGCGCACCACATCCTGCTCCGGGTTCCATTTCACCTTAGCGAGGTTCTCGGCGATGGTGCGGCCGGTCACGGTCATGCAGTCCCCATGCAGGAAACCGTTGTCCAGCAGCGTCTTCATCAGCAGCGGCACGCCGCCAGCTTCGAACAAATCCTTGGCGACATAGCGGCCGCCCGGCTTCAAATCTGCGATATAGGGCGTGCGCTTGAACACCTCGGCGACGTCGAACAGCGTGAACTCGATGCCGCATTCATGCGCGATCGCCGGCAGGTGCAGGCCGGCATTGGTCGAGCCGCCGGAAGCCGCCACCACGGTCGCGGCATTCTCCAGCGCCTTGCGGGTGACGATGTCGCGCGGCCGGATGTTGGAAACGATCAGTTCCATGATTTTCTCGCCCGCTGCGGCGCAGAATTTGTCGCGGAACTCGTAAGGCGCCGGCGCCCCGGCTGAATACGGCAGCGCGAGGCCGATCGCCTCGGACACCGTCGCCATCGTGTTGGCGGTGAACTGGGCGCCGCAGGCGCCCGCCGACGGGCACGCCACCTGCTCCAGCTCCTCCAGGTCGTCGTCCGACATGTCGCCGACCGAGTGCCGGCCGACCGCCTCGAACACGTCCTGCACGGTGACCGGACGGCCGCGGAACGTGCCGGGAAGGATCGAGCCGCCGTAGATGAAGATCGACGGAACGTTGAGGCGGACCATCGCCATCATCATGCCGGGAAGCGACTTGTCGCAGCCGGCGAGCCCGATCAGGGCGTCATAGCCGTGGCCGCGCATGGTCAGCTCGACGGAATCGGCGATCACCTCGCGCGACGGCAGCGACGCGCGCATGCCGCCGTGGCCCATGGCGATGCCGTCGGTGACCGTGATGGTGCAGAATTCGCGCGGCGTGCCGCCGACCGAGGCGACCCCCTTCTTCACCGCCTGCGCCTGCCGCATCAGCGAGATGTTGCACGGCGCCGCCTCGTTCCAGCAGGTGGCGACCCCGACGAACGGCTGGTGGATCTGGTTGGTGGTCAGACCCATCGCATAATAGTAGGAGCGGTGCGGGGCCCTCTCCGGGCCCTCCGTCACGTGCCGGCTCGGCAGTCTGTTCTTGATGTTGGTCTTCACATCCATCGACGCTACATCCCTGTCCCACGCATGAACTCACGCGTCACCGCGCACACTCCGGCGATCCCGCGGAGGCCCCCCGGCCCCGCAGGATCGACCAGAGCGCTTGGCTTCGCGAAAGAGTTTCGGAAGCGCCGCAATGGCTTGTGACAACGTCGATCTTGGCTTGATCTATGGCGGAAAAGCGGCGTGGCGCCTGG
>DASWSO010000147.1:0-1574 GCA_036402635.1 Xanthobacteraceae bacterium | reverse complement strand
GGATACCCACGTCGGCAGCATCATCTACAAGCTCACCTACGACCTGCAGAAGGATTTTGAGCCGATCGGGCTCATCTCCACCAATCCGCAGCTGCTGGTCGGCAAGAAGGCGCTGCCGGCCGACGACCTGCGCGGCCTGGTCGCGTGGATGAAGGCGAACCCCGGCAAGATCACCTTCGTCAACCAGAACGCCGCCGCGCACGTCTCCGGGCTGCTGTTCGAGCAGGCCACCGGCCAGAAGGTGCAGTTCATTCCGTACCGCGGTGCCGGGCCGGCGATGACGGACCTGGTCTCCGGGCAGGTCGATCTGTTGGTGGCGCAGGGCGCCGTGACGCTGCCGCAGATCCGGCCGGGCGCCATCAAGGCGGTCGCCAACCTGTCGCCGCGCCGCTCGGCGGCGATGCCGGACATCCCGACCTCCGACGAGAGCGGCGTGCCGGGGTTCTACATGTCGGGCTGGTTCGGCTTCTTCGCGCCGAAGGGCACGCCCAAGGACGTGATCGCCAAGCTCAACGACGCGATGGTGCAGGCGCTCGCCGACCCGGCCGTCGCCGCACGCTTCAACGATCTGGGATTGGACGTCGCCCCGCGCGACCAGCAGAGCCCGGAAGGTCTCGCCGCCTTCCACAAGGCCGAGATCGAGAAATGGTGGCCGGTCATCAACGCGGCCGGGATCAAGGCGGAGTAGTTTGCAGCGGTAGGGCGCCGCTGCCCGACTCGACCGCATCATGTCTTGACCCGCATAACGTTATGCGTTATATAGCTTCATGATCCTGAGCTTTCGGGACCACGAGACTCGGAAGATCTGGGACGGCGTCGAGAGCCGGAGGCTTCCTGGTCCGATCCAGGTGGCCGCGTTGAGAAAGCTTCGTCTCATCAACGCTGCGAAACGCGTTGATGACCTGGCAATCCCGCCCGGCAATCGCCTTGAGCGCCTGCGTGGCGATCGTCGCGGCGAATGGAGCATCCGCATCAATGATCAGTGGCGGCTCTGCTTCCGCTGGACAGAAGGAGGAGCGGAAGATGTCGAGATCGTCGACTATCACCGATAAGATTCTTCCCAACCCGCATCCCGGGGAAATCCTGATGGAGGAGTTTCTCAAGCCGATGGCGTTGAGCCAGACGGCGCTGGCGCGAGCGATCGGAGTGCCGCCGCGCCGGATCAACGAAATCGTTCTGGGCAAACGGGCGATCACGGCCGACACCGACCTGCGGCTCGCCCGCTACTTCGGACTCTCCGAGGGATTTTTCCTTTCGCTGCAGAGCGAATTCGACCTGATGCAACGCCGCCGCACGATCGGGCCGGTGCTCAAAGCCATCCGCCCACGCGAGCACGCGGCATAATACGACAGACCTCTCCACGTCATGGCCGGGCTTGTCCCGGCCATCCACGTCTTCTTGTCTATGGAGGATAGACGGCGCGCAGTTTTTGGCGCCGGTGCTGCTCAGTCCGCCGCAGCAAAATGCGCCATCTGGTCTGAGTGCGCCTTCACGAAAGCCGGGCGCGCCGTCGCGCGCGCGACATAGTCACGGCAGGCGGGATATTGCGCCAGCCCGTCGAACCGATCGACCAG
>DASWSO010000146.1:0-1688 GCA_036402635.1 Xanthobacteraceae bacterium | reverse complement strand
CGAGGCCAAGCTCGCCAAGCCTCCGGCCTCCGCCCCCGATCCGGCGGTGGCCAGCCGCATCGAGGCGCTGGAGAAATCTTATGCCTCGCTGCGCGGCGAACTCGCCGCCGTGCGCGCGCAATCGGAGAAGCTGGCCGCTGCAGTCAATGACGTCAAATCAACGCCACGCGAATCCTCGCCGCCGGTGGACCTGTCGGCGATCAACGAACGCCTCGCCCAGGTCGAGCGCGCCATTCGCGCCCAGACCGCCGAGGTCGCGCAGGAGAGCACAAAACCGGCAGATGACCTGCCGCTTCGCCGCGTCGTGGCGGCAGCCTTGCTCGACGTTTCGGTTCGGCACGGCGATCCCTACACCACGGCGCTGGCGGCAGCGAAGTCGCTCACTGCTGACGCGGATGCGCTGAAGCCGCTCGATGGCTTCGCGGCCTCCGGCGTGCCGAGCGCCAACGCCCTCAGCCGTGAATTGCTCACTTTGGTGCCGAAACTGTCCCCCCCAGTACCGGAGAATTCCAGCACCGGTTCAGGCCTGGTCGACCGCCTGCAGGCTGGCGCCGCGAAACTGGTCCGCATCCAGCGCGCCGACGCCGTCGGCAGCGATCGCGGCGCCGTAGTCGCGCGGGTCACGGCGGCCGCGCTGCGCAATGACATGGCCGAGGCTCGCCGCGAATTGAATACGCTCGCGCCAGCCGACCGCGCCGCTGCGCAGGCCTGGCTGGACAAGGCCGACGCCCGCGACGCGGCGCTCGCCGCATCCCGTCAATTTGCGACTGAGGCCATGGCGGCGCTCGCCCAACCGCGGCAATAGGATTTCAATGGTTCGGATCATTCTGTTTCTGGTGCTGATCGCGCTCGCGGCAGTAGGTGCGGCGTGGGTTGCCGATCAGACCGGTGACGTCACGCTGTCGTGGGGCGGCTGGCGCGTCGAAACCTCGCTGCCGGTATTCGCGGTGGCGCTCGGCATTGCCATCATCGCGGCGATGCTGGCGTGGACGATGCTGCGCGCGCTCTGGCGCACGCCGGAAAAGATCAGGCGCAGCCGGCGCGAACGGCGTCACGCGCGCGGCCGGCATGCCATCACCCACGGGCTGCTCGCGATCGGCCATGGCGATTCCACTTCTGCCCGCCGGCATGCCGATGTCGCGCGCCGCCATGCGGCCCATGATCCGCTGGCGCTATTGCTGCACGCGCAATCGGCGCAGCTCGACGGCGACCGCGAAGGCGCGAGAGCTGCCTTCCGTGCCATGGCCGAACGCGAGGACACGCGGCTGTTGGGCTTGCGCGGATTGTTCATCGAAGCGCAGCGCGCCGACGATCCGGTCTCGGCGGTGATGATCGCGGAAGAGGCGCTAAAACTTGCGCCGGGATCGACCTGGGCGTCGCACGCCGTTCTGGGATTTCGCTGCGCCAAGGGCGACTGGAGCGGCGCGCTGAGCATCCTCGACAACAATCTCGCTTCCGGCCTGATCGGCAAGGCGGCCTATCAGCGTCAGCGTGGCGTGCTGCTGACGGCGCGCGCGCTGGAGCTGGAAAATGTCGACCGCGACCTGTCGCGCGACAACGTGATGGAAGCGATAAAACTTGCGCCGACGCTGGTGCCGGCCGCGGTGCTCGCCAGCAAATACGAAAGCGAGGCGCATCAGGTGCGGCGTTCGATGCGGATCGTGGAAGCGGCGTGGCTGGCGCATCCG
>DASWSO010000145.1:0-3472 GCA_036402635.1 Xanthobacteraceae bacterium | reverse complement strand
CCTGCTGGGGATGCCGTTCGGGCTGACGCAATTCCAGGGCATCGTCTCGCTGCCGCCGTCGCTGGCGCCGACCCTGCTGCAGCTCGACTTCTCGCGCGCGTTCGAGCTCACCTTCATCACCGTGGTGTTCGCGATCCTGCTGATCGATGTGTTCGACAATGCCGGCACGCTGATCGGCGTCACCCATCGCACCGGCCTGATGGTCGACGGCAAGCTGCCGCGCATGAAGCAGGCGCTGATCGCCGACAGTTTCGCCGCCATGTTCGGCGCCGTGATCGGCACCTCGACGACCACGAGCTACATCGAGAGCGCCTCCGGCGTCGCCGCCGGCGGACGCACCGGGCTCACCGCCGTCACGGTGGCGATCCTCTTTCTCTGCGCGCTGTTCTTCGCGCCGCTTGCCGGCATGATCCCGGCCTATGCGTCGGCCGCGGCACTCCTTTACGTCGCCTGCCTGATGGCGCGCGGCCTCGCCGATGTCGACTGGAACGACCTCACCGAATCCGCGCCAGCGGTCGTCACCGCGATCGCGATGCCGCTCACCTACTCGATCGCCACCGGCATCGGCCTCGGCTTCATCACCTATGCGCTGATCAAGATCCTCTCCGGCCGCGTCACCGAGGCCGCGCCCGCCGTGCTGCTGCTGGCCTTACTGTTCGCCGTGAAGTTCGCGGTGGCTTGATAAGCGATAGCAACTGCATAGCCCAAGCAGCGCCGCGACGCACGCGGACAGGCAATCGATCGAATTGAGCGGTTCTCATAAACGCCACGCGTACCAAACGGATGGATTGCCGCCCGTGCCGCAGCACACTTAAGCCGATATCGATGCGGCCGTGCCTTAGCTGGACGCCGGAACCGGAGCTGCGCCATGCGAAACATCATCCTGTTTGCGGCCGCCGCACTCCTGCTCGCGGCGGCGAGTACGCGGTTCACCGACCGCGCCAGCGTTCCGCAGCCCGCGCCCAAGGCGGCCGCGGCGACGGCGTTGCCCGCGCCGAACGCCGGCGCGCGCACCTTCGCGGTCGGTCGCGAGCGCGACGGCCATTTCCATGTCGAGGCGACGGTCGGCGGGCGCCGCCTGCCGCTGATGGTCGATACCGGCGCTTCGCTGATCGCGCTCACCGAGCGCGATGCCGAGCGGCTCGCCGTCCGTGCCGGGCAGAACGCGCCGAAGCTGCGCATCCATACCGCCAACGGCGTCGTGCTGGCCGCGCACGTGCGAATCGATGCCGTCAGCATCGGCGGACTCACCGTCAGGGACGTGGAGGCGGTGGTGATGCCGGCCGGTGCGCTGTCGCAGAACCTGCTCGGCATGTCGTTCCTGTCGCGGCTCAAGCGCTACGAATTCCGCGGCAGCCAGCTGGTGCTGGAGCAGTAGCGGCGCGAGCCGGCGCGTCTGGGCTAGCCACCGCGTCCAAACCCGTGCGCTGCGCGCCACCGGACCCGGCCTGACGGAGGCTCGGCGCGGACCTTTGCGCCGCTGCTGGCGTTGGGCTATGCCTCCCGCCTCCGCTTCCCTCCGAGGTTTTTGCATGTTTCCGAAGCCGCAGCCCGCGCTGACGCCCAACACCTATGACTACGAAGCGCGCCCGATGGTGAAGGCGACCGGCTTCCGCGAATACGACGCGCGCTGGCTGTTTGAGAAAGAGATCAACCTGATGGGCGTGCAGGCCCTCGGCATGGGTCTCGGCACGCTGATCAAGGAGATGAAGGTGCGGCCGGAGATCGTCACCGGCCACGACTTCCGCGGCTATTCCGCCTCCATCAAGATGGCGCTGGTGTGCGGGCTGATGGCGGCCGGCTGCAAGGTGCACGACATCGGGCTTGCGCTGTCGCCGATGGCATATTTCGCGCAGTTCGCGCTCGACGTGCCATGCGTCGCTATGGTCACCGCTTCCCACAACGACAACGGCTGGACCGGCGTGAAGATGGGCGCCAACCGTCCGCTCACCTTCGGCCCCGACGAGATCGGGCGGCTGAAGGAGATCGTGCTCGGCGCCACCTTCGATCTCTCCGGCGGCGGCGAGTACCACTTCCACCCCGACCTGCAGGAACGCTACATCGCCGACCTCACCAAGCGCGGCAAGCTCAAGCGCAAGCTGAAGGTGGTCTGCGCCTGCGGCAACGGCACCGCCGGCGCATTCGCGCCGCGCGTGCTGGCGGAGATCGGCTGCGAGGTGGTGCCGCTCGACACCGAACTCGACCATACGTTTCCGAAATACAATCCCAATCCCGAAGACATGAAGATGCTGCACGCCATCACCGACGCGGTGCGCGCCTCCGGCGCCGATGTCGGCTTCGGCTTCGACGGCGATGGTGACCGCTGCGGCGTGGTGGACGACACCGGCGACGAGATCTTCGCCGACAAGGTGGGCGTGCTGCTGGCGCGCGACATGTCGTCCCTGCATCCGGGCGCGACCTTCGTGGTGGACGTCAAGTCGACCGGGCTGTTCGCCACCGATCCGGTGCTGCTGCGGAACAAGGTGAAGGCCGACTACTGGAAAACCGGCCACTCCTACATGAAGCGGCGCGTCAACGAGAGCGGCGCGCTCGCCGGCTTCGAGAAGTCCGGCCACTTCTTCTTCAACCCGCCGACCGGGCGCGGCTACGACGACGGGCTGATTTCCGCGATCGCGGTCTGCGAGATGCTCGATCGCAACCCCGACAAGAAGCTCTCCGACCTCAAGAACGCGCTGCCGAAGACCTGGAGCTCGCCGACCATGTCGCCGCACTGCGCCGACGAGGTGAAGTATGGCGTCGTCGAGCAGGTGGTGAAGCATTTCGAAACGGCGCGGCAGAAGGGCGAAAAGGTCGCCGGCCAGCCGATCCGCGATCTCGTCACCGTCAACGGCGTGCGCGTCACCGTCGAGGACGGCACCTGGGGCCTGGTGCGCGCCTCCTCCAACAAGCCCGAGCTGGTGGTGGTGGTGGAAAGCCCGGTGTCGGAAGCGCGCATGCGCGACATGTTCAAGGCGCTCGACGGCGTGCTGCGGCAGCATCCGGAAGTCGGCGCCTACAATCAGACGATCTGATCCGCGTCCACCGGCGCTCTCAGTTTCCGGCATGGCCGGGACAAGCCCGGCCATGACGGTCTTCACTCAGCTGCCCGACATCATCATGTCGCGGCGCATCTGGTAGACGGTGCCTTTCGGGTCCGGCGCCATGTAGAGCTTGCTGTTCGCCATGAACACGACCATGCCGGTGATCGGCTTGGCCCGCTTCATCAGCTGCGACATCGCCTGCGGCGTCAGCTTGCCGGTGGCGTATTGCCCGCTCGGGTTGAGCACCCACGCCATTCCGTCGTCCATACCGCCGTCGGCGGCGAAGCCCGGCGTGAGCGCCGCGACCATGAGGCCGGCGGCGACGAGCGCGCTCTTGAGCATCGACATCTGAATTCTCCTCTCTCGACTGATCCGGGGTGCGGCACATCGGCGCCGCGCCCCGCGAGCCGAATGCGGCTCACGTCGGGTTT
>DASWSO010000144.1:0-2311 GCA_036402635.1 Xanthobacteraceae bacterium | reverse complement strand
TGGTGTAGCGGCCCGGGAAATCCTTCAGCAGGAAGAACGTCTTGGTGAGCACGTGCTCGCGCGGCACCGGCTCCAGCGCCGGCATGTCGAGGCTGCCCAGGATGGCGCGGAGCGCCAACATTCCGGGACTGCGCGCCTCTTCGCCCGGACGCGCCTCGACGGCGTCGCGGGTGTCGAACAGCACGGTGCCACCCTGCTTCATGTAGGTGTCGATGCGGGCCAGCGCCTCGGCCGCCGGCTTCTCGGCGCCCGGAACGATCGGCCAGTAGATCAGCGGATAGAACGCGAGCTCGTCGCGCGCGATGTCGAGGCCGATCGGCTCGCCCGCCTCCAGCGCGGTGCGCTGCGCGAGGAAGAGCGTAAGGCCCTGCAGTCCGGCGCGGCTGATGGCATCGACCTGCGCGTCGCCGGTGACCACATAGGCGAGCTTGGTCTCCAGCGCCGACTTGATCTCGGCCTGCTCGGGCGGCGCATTGTCGCTGCGCTGCGCCGGCGGCGGCGTGATCAGGCGGCGCTCCTGCGCCTGCGCGGTCGAGGCGGCGACTGCCGCGAGTGCGACAGCGAGCGCGAGCGCCGTTGCCGCCACCGCGCCGCGGCGGCGCACCAGCCGGGCCAGGCCGCCGGCCAGCCAGAACACCACCAGCGCATCGAGCAGCAGCAGCGCCAGCGCGGCGAGGAAGATCGGCCCGCGCAGATCCTGCGGCTCGCCCACCCGGTACGGCTCGACCCGCGCCGCCAGCGGCGCGTAGTCGATCGGGGCCAGCCGGTCGGCGGGCAGCAGCGTGTTCACGGCGACGAGTCCCTCCGGTGGACCGTAGAAGCCCGGCGGATGATCCGCGGTTCCACGTCCACTATAGCGCGCCGGCACTGGCCGCACGGTCGGCGACGGCGCCGTGAAGGCGCCGAACCCATCGAGCACGCGGCTCGCCGGCACCACTTCGCGGGTCTCGCCGGCGGCCGCCGAAGTCTCGGCCGTAGCTGAGCCGGCCAGATTGACGATGCGCTTGAGCATCTCGACGAACACGCCCGACAGCGGCAGGTCGGACCAGCGGGTGTCGGCGGTCACGTGGAACAGCACCACCAGCCCCTTGCCGCGGCGTGCCGCCGTGACCAGCGGCGTGCCGTCCGCCAAGGTCGCCCAGGTATTGTCGATCAGCGTCGCGTCCGGCTCCGCCAGCACCTGCCGCGTGACGGTCACGTCGCCCGGCACCGGCATGTTGGCGAACGGGCTGTCGCGGCCGAACGCGGCGAGCTGCTGCGGCTGCTCCCAGGTGAGGCTGCCGCCGAGCGTGCGTCCGCCGCGCCGCAGCTTCACCGGCACGAGGTCGTCGTCGGCCGCCGCCAGCCGCGGACCGGCGAAGCGCACCAGCACGCCGCCGTCCTCGATCCACTTGGCAAGCCGCTCGCGCGCCTCCCCGGCGACGTTGCCGACGTCGGCGAGGATCAGCATCGGCAGGTTCTGGTCGAGGAAACGCCGCACCGCCTCGGACGGCGCCACCGCTTCCGACAGCCGCACGTCGGCGAACGGGTTGAGCGCGCGCGACAGATAATAGGTGGAGGCGAGCAGCGGCTGCGCGGTGTCGACGGTGGCGCCGGAGACGACGCCGACGGTGCGGCGGCGCCAGCGCTTGTCGAGCAGCTGCACGGCGCCGGCCGAGCGCTCGCCGGTGATCTCGATGCGGGCGATGTCGTTGCGGATCTCGACGGGCAGATCGACCACCGCCTCGGTCTCGCGCTCGCCCGGCTTGAAGCCGTAGCGCGCCTCGCCCAGCGGCAGGCCCTTGAGGTCGAGCACGCGCACCAGCCCGTTGGCGGCTTCGTCGGTCGCGGGCGCCCGCAGCACCTTGACGGTGAGCGCGCCGGCGCTGTTCTCGGCCGCGGCGAGCGCCTGCGCGGGCGCCAGCCCACCCTGCACCACCGTGACGGGGCGGCCCTCGACCACGCGGCCGAACGCTTCCAAAAATTCCTTGGTGTTGCCGATGTCGACGCCGTCGGAGATCCAGACCACGTCCACGTCCGGCGTCGCGCCGAGGAAGCGGGTCAGCACCGGCAGCGCCTCGACCCGCTCGAGCGTGTGCGGCTTCGGCTTGAGCTGCGCCAGCCGCACGCGCGCGGCGCCGGCGACTTCCAGCGACAGGTCGCGCGTCGTCTCCGACAGCGGCATCAGCGCGATGCCGCGCCCGTCGGCTTCGGCGCGCGCGATGATGTCGTCGGCGCTGCGCAGCCGCGCGTCCCAGCTCGCCGCCGCCGACCAGCCGTCGTCGAGCAGCATCAGAATCGGGCGGCCGCTGCTGGAGGTGGCGAGCGGCGG
>DASWSO010000143.1:0-3363 GCA_036402635.1 Xanthobacteraceae bacterium | reverse complement strand
AGGAAGGGATCCAGTTCCGACTCCGCCGCACGCGCTGCGGAGCGGCCGACGGCGCGACGCGCTTCTGCTTTCTTTCTCATATAAGGACGATAGTCCTGGATGCGAAACCCGTCAAGCGGTCATTGTGCGGAGCGCGAGCGCTTCTCTGGCAATGATGCCGGTTCAGCGTCGGCTCACGACAACGCGGCGGTTCACCAGTAGCGGCCGGTGCTCCCAACGATGATCGTCAGCGCCCCGAGCACGAGGTTGGCGGCCACAATCATGCGGATCTGGTTCAGGTAGCGCGCGGCTTCCGGCATCACCCCGCCGTCCACCGCCATGCGGAAGCGCCGCCAGGGTGCGAACACGAGGTGCAGGAACAGCAGCATCATCACAATGCCGAGACCCTGCATCAGGTGCACGTAGAGCGGCACGCCGCGGAATCCGCCGAACAGGGCGAACTGCATTCCGTACCCGCTGACCAGCAAGACCACAATGCTGGCGCCCACCGCCGGGAGAAAGCGCGCGAACACCCGCCGCCAGAGGCCGAGCCGCATGGCCGGTTCGAGTGGGCCGGCGGCGGGACGCAGCACCGTGTAGGCGAAGGCCATTCCGCCGACCCAGAAAACGGCGGCGAGGATGTGCAGGGCGAGCAGCAGCACCAGCATTGGAGGTCCTTTACGGCAGTGGAAGCCGTCATTGCGAGAAGCGCCAGCGACCAAGCAATCCAGTCTTGTGTCAGGGCGAAGCGGTTCTGGATTGCTTCGCTTCGCTCGCAATCACGGAACGCTTCGCCTTCGGCTCGCAATGACGAGGTGACGCCGGGATGCGCCCGGCCCTTGGCTGCAGAACGAACAGGCTAACGCGCGCGGCGGCGGCGCTGCTGGCCCAATCCCATCTGCTTGGCGAGTTGCGACCGCGCCGCCGCGTAGTTCGGCGCCACCATCGGATAGTCGGCCGGAAGGCCCCACTTCTCGCGGTATTGCTCCGGCGTCATGTTGTACTGCGTGCGCAGATGCCGCTTGAGCGACTTGAACTTCTTGCCGTCTTCCAGGCACACGACGAAATCGGGATTGATCGACCGCTTCACCGGCACTGCAGGCCTCAGGGGCTCGGCCGCGACGTCGCCGCGACGGCCGCCGACGCTCATCAGCGCCTGATGCACCTGGTTGATCAGGGCCGGCATCTCGCCGGCCGGAACTGTGTTGTTGCTCACGTAGGCCGAGACGATATCGGCCGTGAGTTCCATATAGCTTCCACTCGACGGATTGTCCGCCATCGCGCCCGTCCCCCTATCCGATGCTCTCTGGCCGCCAGCTTCGCCGGCAAATGAGCAGTCCAAACAACTGCTTACGGCTCAAAGTCCGTTGTCGCCCGGCCGATTCGAGGTGCGGCGACGATGCCGTACGCTACTGATGCAATGGCGCGAAATCAACTTCAACTTACAGCGTTCGCCGAAATTTCACTGTCGGTTCCGCCGGTTTTTCTACGGCAATACCTGCAGCGCCGTGTATTGCCCAACAAGAGCGGCGGCCTGCTCCCCCATACGTCGCGGCTTCGGCTCCGGCCTCAACTGCCCGGTCGCAGATGCTCGCGCCAGGCGGTCACTGAGGCAAAGCGGATCGTCCCCTCCGGCAGCTCGGCCTCGACCGTTCCGTCCGCATAGATCGTATAGGCCATGCCCTCGATCACGCCGGTCTTGAGCACGCCCGCCGCGTCCTGAGGCGCCTCGGCTGCCCCGGGCGGTGCTTCGGCGGGCGCGTCCGCGACCGGCTCCGCCACCACGTCCGGTTCCGCTGGGTCCGTCGGCGCGATCCGATCGGACGGCGTCACCGTCGGCCATGCCGCCGCCTCCGGCTGGCCCGCCGGTCCCGACGGCGCGCTCACCACCATGACCGGCGGCGGCTCCGGGGCCAGGGCCGGCGGCGGGTCCGGCTCGGTCGGCCGCGGCGCCTTCGGCGCAACTGCCGGCGGTTCACGCACGGCGACGACTTCTGGCGCTTTCGCGGGTGCAGACATCGCGGGTGGCGGGACCGGCGGCGGGACCTCGCGCCGCGGCGGCAACGGCGGCAGCGCCGGTGCCACCGGAGCGCCGAAATTCAACGGCACCGGCCGCGTCTCCAGCAGGTCCGCCAGCTTCTGCAGGCGAGCGATGACGGCGCCGAGACCAAGCACGACGAACCCGCCGACCGACGTCAGCACGCCGGTCTGCATCAGGCCGCTGCCGCTGTTCCCCTGACGCAGCTCGATCACGCCGAGCCCGACCGCTGCGGCGCCGACCAGCAAAGCCAGCACGCCGGCCAGCAGCAAAACGAATTGCATCCCCCGCCTTCCCCTTCCCGCCGCGATCTGCCCGTCTCGGGCCGCCCGCCATCCGGCAGCGCGGTCGCGAGCCGTTGCCCCTACGCTAGGCTCGGCCTATGTAGTTGTCATCCGGCCAGGCGCTGTTGCGACAAGGATGCTGCGTCGCGTCCGGTTCAAGCATCCACGAGGAGGAAGCCGATGTCGTTCTCGCTGCCCGAACTGCCGTATGCTTACGACGCGCTCGCGCCCTACATGTCCCGGGAGACGCTCGAGTATCACCACGACAAGCACCATCAGGCCTACGTCACGGCCGGCAACAACCTGATGAAGGGCACGGAGTTCGAAGGCAAGCCGGTGGAAGAGGTGGTGAAGGGCTCCTACGGCAAGAACCAGCCGCTCTTCAACAATGCCGGGCAGCACTACAACCACACCCACTTCTGGAAGTGGATGAAGCCGGGCGGCGGCGGCGACAAGATCCCGGGCGAGCTCGAGAAGCGGATCGTCTCCGACCTCGGCTCGGTGGCCAAGATGAAGGAAGACTTCATCCAGGCCGGCGTGACCCAGTTCGGGTCCGGCTGGGCTTGGCTCGCCGTCAAGGACGGCAAGATCGCCATCATGAAGACGCCGAACGGCGAGAACCCGCTGGTGCACGGGGCTAAGCCGATCCTCGGCTGCGACGTGTGGGAGCACTCCTATTACATCGACTACCGCAACCGGCGGCCCGACTACCTGAAGGCGTTCCTCGATCACCTGGTGGACTGGGACCACGTCGCCGAGATGTACCGCGGCGCCGGCGCCTGACCGCGCCCTTCGTTACGGATTAACCGTCCGGAAAAATCCGGCCGCCATCGCCGCTGCGGTGGCGGCAAAGCGCCATAGTTGGGCGCTATAGACAAAGAAGAATGCGGCTCCGCAACGTGCTGAGCCGCCTTGCGGCCGGGTTCATGGTTTCCGTCAGTACGCGTCAAGGCTCACTGGAGCGCGCCGCCGACCGGCTCGCGCTCGTCGTGCTGTTTGCGGTGGGCGCGGTGGCGCTCGCCACCTTCCGCCACTACGGACTCGGCTGGGACGACTTCACCC
>DASWSO010000142.1:0-1758 GCA_036402635.1 Xanthobacteraceae bacterium | reverse complement strand
GCGCATCCGGCGATCCGCAACCGCGGCACCGTCGGCGGCTCGATCGCGCTCTCCGATCCGGCGACCGAGCTGCCGGCCTGCCTGCTGGCGCTCGGCGGCGCGGTCGAAATCGCCGGACGCGGCGGCCGCCGCAGCGTCGCGGCCGACAAGTTCTTCAAGGGCCTGTTCGATACCGCGCTGGAGCCCGACGAGGTGCTGACCGCCATCAGCGTTCCGGCCGCGAGCTCGCGGATGCGCTACGGCTTCGCCGAGCTCGCCCGCCGCCATGGCGACTACGCGCTGGTGGGACTGGCGGCGAGCGCCGAAGTCGATGGCGCAAGCGTGCGCAATGCGCGGCTCGCGTTCTTTGGCGTCGGCGCGACCGCGATGCGGGCACGCCGGGCCGAAGCCTCCCTCACCGACTTCGACGCAACGCGCATCGACGCCGCTGTCGCGGCGCTGGCGCACGATCTCGATCCGCATGACGACCTGCATGCGAGCGGGCGGTTGCGGCTGCACCTTGCCGGCGTGCTGCTGCGCCGGGTCGCCGCGCAGATGAACGGGCAGCACGCCTGAGCGGAGAAATGCACGAGATCAGTCTCACGGTGAACGGCGAAGAGGTGCGCGAGCAAGTGGAGGCGCGGCGCAACCTCGCCGACTTCCTGCGCGACACGTTGAATCTCACCGGCACCCATGTGGGTTGCGAGCACGGCGTCTGCGGCGCCTGTACGGTGCGGGTGGATGGCGCCATCGTGCGCGGCTGCCTGATGCTGGCGGTGCAGTGCGACGGTGCCGTCGTGGAGACGGTCGAGGGCCTGTCCGACAGCGGCGAGATCGCCGACCTGCAGGAGGCCTTCCGCCGCCGCAATGCGCTGCAGTGCGGCTACTGCACACCCGGCATGCTGATCACCGCGGCGGAACTCCTTGCCGCCGGCGGGGTGCCGAGCCGCGAGGCGATCCGCGACCACATCTCCGGCAACTACTGCCGCTGCACCGGCTATCAGGCGATCGTGGACGCGATCGAGTCGGTATCGCAGGCCCGCGCCGGAGTGGATCGATGAAGATCATGGACGACATGCCGTCGGGGCTGACCGCGCTCGACCGGCCGAACTCCTATATCGGCCGCTCGGTGCCGCGCCCCAACCTGGCCCGGCTGACGCACGGCCGCGCCTGCTATGTCAGCGACGTGGTGCTGCCGCGCATGGCGCATGTCTGCTTCGTGCGCTCGCCGCATGCGCATGCGCGCATCCGCTCCATCGGCACCGCCGCCGCGAAGAAGGCGCCGGGCGCGATCGCCGTGCTCACCGGAGCGGACCTCACCGCCGTGATGACGCCGTGGGTGGGCGTGCTCACGCATCTCAAGGGCATCAAGTCGGCGCCGCAATATCCGCTCGCGATGGAGCGCGCCTGCTGGCAGGGCGAGGCGGTGTGCGCCGTGGTGGCGCGCACGCGCGCACAGGCCGAGGACGCCGCCGAGCTGGTCGAGGTCGACTACGAGGAACTGCCCGCGGTCACCGACATGGAGACCGCGCTCGACCCGAATACGCCGGTGATCCACCCGGAACTCGGGGACAATCTCACCTTCGAGCGCAAGCTCGACGCCGGTGACGTCGACAAGGCGCTGGCCGAAGCCGACGCGGTGGTCGAGCAGACCTTCGTGTTCGGCCGCCACACCGGCGTATGCCTGGAGCCGCGCGCCATCGTTGCCGACTGGAACCCCGGCGAGCAGCGGCTGACCGCGTATCACGCGACGCAGGCGCCGCACATGATGCAGAACCT
>DASWSO010000141.1:0-7207 GCA_036402635.1 Xanthobacteraceae bacterium | reverse complement strand
GCCCCGGCGGCGTGAGCCCAGACGAAAAAGTTGTTCCGGGCCACAGAACACGGCGCGACCATGCGGAAGAACAGGCGGAACACGCCGGAACAAGCGCCGGAACACGCCGGAACAGGCGCCGGAACACGCGGGAACAATGATTGCGGCGGACGCGCTCCGCCGCCTTCCGGCTTGAGCTCGTTCAGACGCTGCTCCAGCCGGCTCCCCTTCACCTCGCCCGCCCGCGTCGGCGAGTCACACCGGCGTGACGGCGCCGCGCTCGATGCGGTAGGCGCGCGCCAACAGGTCGGCGACATGCACCTCGTTGGATTCCGAGATCAGCACCGACACGCGCTCGCTCTTGAGGTTGGCGAGAACCTCGCCGAGCCGCCGCGCCAGCGCCGGGGCGAGCCCCTCGAACGGCTCATCGAGCAGCAGGATGCGGGTTCCCGCCATCAGCGCGCGCGCCAGCGCCACCATCTTCTGCTGGCCGCCGGAAAGCTCGAGCGCGCGGCGCGCGCGGAACCGCGCCACCTCCGGCATGATGCCGAAGATCCAGTCGAGCCGCCGGTCGGCGTTTTCGAACTTCACCGTCCAGGTCGGCAGCCGGATGTTTTCCTCGACGGTGAATTCCGGCACCAGCCGGCGATCCTCCGGCATGTAGCCGATGCCCTGGCGCACGCGGCCGTGCGGCGGCAGGGCCAGCAGGTCGACGTCGGCGAGCTGCGCATGCCCGCTCGCCGGCAGCGCGCCCATCAGCGCGCGGATCAGCGTGGTCTTGCCGGCGCCGTTGCGGCCGATCAGCCCGCACATCTCGCCGTCGTCGAGCGCCAGCGAAGCGTCGCGCACGATCGGGATCGGCCCGATCGAGACGTTGAGGTTGGACACCCTAAGCATGCGCCGTTCCCGCGGCCGCGACCTTCAGCTTGGTGCCGCTGATCAGCTCCTGCACGCGCGTGTCGGCGAGCGCGATCGCGGGCGTGCCGTCGGCGATCACGGTGCCGTCGTAGAACGCCAGCACGCGGTCGGCGAAGCGCTCGACCACCTCCATGTCGTGCTCGACGAACAGCACGGTGATGCGCCGCGTCTTCAGCGCCGACATCACCACGTCCATCAGGGCGAACTTCTCCTCGATGGAGATGCCGCTGGTCGGCTCGTCGAGCAGCAGCAGCCGCGGCGATCCGGCGACCGCCATGGCGATGTCGAGCAGCTTGCGCACCCCCTGCGGCAGCGTCGACGCATAGGCGTCGCGGTAGCGCGCGATGGCGAACAGCTCGAGCGCGGCCTCGGCCTGCGCCACCACCGCCGGCGAGCGCATCGGCGTCACGATCGGCGCGAAAATGTGCTCGCCGGATTGCGCGATGGCGCCGGCGGCGCACAGGTTCTCGAACACCGTCATGGAGGGAAAGATCTGCGCCACCTGGAACGAGCGCGAGATTCCGAGCCGCATGATCTGGCGCGAGCGCCTGCCGGTGATGTTGGCGCCCTCGAACCAGATGCTGCCCTTGCTGGGCGTGAGATGGCCGGTGACCATGTTGACGAAGGTGGTCTTGCCGGCGCCGTTGGCGCCGATGATGCCGACCACCTGCTCGGGCGGGATCTCGACCGAGATGTCGCGCGCCGCGACCACCGAGCCGAAGGTCTTCTCGATGCCGCGGACGGAGAGGATCGCGCCGCTCGTGGGCTGGCTCACGGGGTGGCTCATGGGCGGGCTCACGGGCTGGCCCGCCTGCGCCGGCGGAAGCGGGCCGCCAGCGAGCCCAATCCTTCCGGCAGAAAGAGGATGGTCAAGAGCAGCACCGAGCCGAGCAGCAGCTGCCACAGCCCGGGCATCATGGCGACCGCGAACGAGCGCACCAACTCGAACAACAGCGAGCCGGCGAAGGCGGCGGCGACCGAGCCGGCGCCCGCCAGGATGGTGACGAACACGAAGCCGCCGGAGGTCGTCCAGTACGACATGTTGGGGTCGACGTGGCCGATGGCGAGCGCGGCCAGTGCGCCGCCAAGGCCGCCAAGAACGCCGGCGATCACCACGTTGATGTGGATCAGCCGGTTCACCGACATGCCGAGGAACTCGACGCGGATCTCGTTGTCGCGGATCGGCACCGCGAGCCCGCCGCCGATGGTGCGCAGATACGCGCTCATCATCCAGGCCGCGAGCGCGCAGATCGCCAGCACCAGCCAGTACAGCGCGTGCCCGAGCGCGAGCCCATGCGGGCGGTAGCCGAGGAAGCTCGGCGTATCGATGGTGAAGCCGTCGGTGGAGCCGAGCGTCTCGGTCTTCACCAGCACGCCGTAGAGGATCATCGAGAGCGCGAGGCTGAGCATCGCGAAGAAGATCTCGCGGTAGCGCGCCAGCAGGAAGCCAACCAGGAAGGCCACGAAACCGGCCGCGATGCCGCCGAGGAAGACGAGCAGGAACGCGTCGGTGAGCCGGGTCCAGCGCACCAGCAGCGCCACCGTATAGGCGCCGATGCAGTAGTAGAGCGCCTGCCCGAAGGAGACGAGCCCGGCGCGCCACAGCACGATCAGGCCGAGCACCACCAGCGCATTGGCGAACGCGATGGTGGCGAGCGACATCAGCCACGGCGGCAGAATGAGCCCGACCAAAGCCGCCAGCAGGAAGGCGAGGCCGGCGAGGAGCGTTGCCCGGCTGACCATGGCTCAGATTTTCCGCGGCTGCGCGCGCGTGAACAGGCCGTGCGGGCGGAACACCAGCACCAGCGCCATCACGGCGTAGATCACGAACAGCTCGATCTGCGGCACCAGGTGCACGGCAGCGGCGCGGCAAATACCGACGATCAGCGCGCCGACCAGCGCGCCCTCGATCGAGCCCATGCCGCCGATCGCCACCACCGCGAAGGCGGGCACGATCACCTCGACCCCGATGCCCAGGGTGACGGAGATCTTCGGGGCCATGACGGCACCGCCGAGCGCGCCGAGCGCCGCGCCGATCAGGAAGGTGATGGTGTAGACCAGGGTGACGTTGATGCCGAACGCACCCGCAGTCTCGCGGTCGAAGATCACGACGGTGAGCAGGCGGCCGTAGCGGGTGAACTTCAGCGCCCAGTAGGCGAGCGCCGCGACCCCGGCCGCCAGCAGCACCAGCAGGATGTCGTAGTTGGAGAGGACGAGCCGGCCGACATCGATGTTGCCGGCGGCGACCATCGGCTGGTAGGCGGCGTACGAGCCGGGCCCCCAGATGATCTGGATCACGTCCTCCAGGATCAGAAACACCGCGTAGGTGACGAGGACGATGACCACCTCGTCCTTGCCATAGACGAGACGCAGGATGCCGCGCTCCAGGATGATGCCGAGCGCGAGCCCGATCAGCATCGCCAGCAGGATCATGAACAGGAAGCCGCCGGCCTCCGGCAGCCCGCGGCTGTAGTAGATGCCGACCGCGGTGGCGGCGCCGTAGGCGCCGAAGGCATAGAACGATCCGTGCGTGACGTTGAGGATCTTCATCACGCCGAAGATCAGCGTCAGCCCCACCGCCACCAGGAAAAGGTAGGCGGCGTAAACCAATCCATCGGTGAGGATGGCCAAGGCGGTGAGCACGAAGCGCCCGTCGAGTGTCCGGAGGAAGAGAGGCGGAGCCGCCTTGGCGGCCCCGCGCGAACGTCAGGCGATGCGGATCAGTCGCACTTGGCGCCCTTCATGCCGCCTTTGAGCCAGTCGTCGGCGGTGACGCCGGCCGGCGGATTCACGCATTCCGCCTTGAACCGGATGATGTCCACCACCTCCGGCGCGCCTTTGTCCTTGTTGAACTTGTAGGTGCCGTAGGCGATGTCGGAGATGCCCTGGTGGCCGTCGCCGATGGCGAGCTTGATGTGCGCGCTCGGGCCCTCGAACTCGATGCCCTTGAAGGCGGCCACCACCTCATCGATCGTCGGCTTGCCGCCGTTCTTGGCCTTGGCGGCCTTGTCCCACGCGCTCTTCAGCCCGAGGATCGACTGCGCCATGTGGTACGACGGATAGGTCGGCGGCGTGCCGTAGCGGTCGGTGTAGACCTTCTGGAACCAGCGGTTCAGCTCGGTGTCGGGAGCGAGCGGCCCGTGCGGCCCGCGCGCGCCGATGAAGGTGCCGTCCGGCATCTTGTTGCCGAGCCGCCAGATCGCCGATTCACCGGCGGTGGCGATGATCGGCATGCGCTTGTCGAGGCCGCGCGCCTGCTCCTGATAGATGAAGCTCTCGAGGTCGCCGTCCCAGAAGCTGGTGTGAAGCGCCTGCGACTTGGAGGTCAGCAGCGTGGATATCTCGGCGCCGAACTCGCCGGCGAACAGCTTCGGAAAAAGCTCCTTCTCGACTTTGGCATCGGGCGCGAGCGCCGCCATGGCGCTGACGAAATCACGCCAGGAATCCTGGCCCCAGGCGTAGTTCTGGTTGATGCCGGAATACTGGGTGATGTCCTTCTTCTTGGCGACGAGGTAGCGCGCCGCGGCGACATTATCCATGGTCGCGTGCGGAGTGACGCGGAACACGTAAGTCCGCGGCTTCTCCTCGAAGATGCGCGGCGTGCCGCAATCGAAGAAGACGGTGAGCGCCTTCAGTTCCTCGGCGACCGGCGTCACCGCCAGGCAATTGCCGGAGGAAATGTAACCGACCACGGCGTCGACCTGGTCGCGCTGGATCAGGTTGCGATATTCGGTGACGACGTTCTGCGCCGAGCCGGTTTCATCGACAAACCTGGATTCGATCTTGGTGCCGCCGAGCCCGATGGTGTTGTAAGGAGCCGGAGCGGTTCCGGCGTTGAGCGCCTCGATCAGGATCTCGGCGCCGTTGCGGGCCGGGATGCCGAACGGGCCGGCGGCGGCGCCGCTGAGGAACGTGACCAGCCCGAGCTTGATCGAGGCCGGGGCCTGCTGCGCCTGCGCCGGCATCGCGGCGGCCAGCAGCAGCGCGGCGGCGCCCGCTAAACCGAGCCCAACCGCACTCTTGCGAACAACCATCTACTCTCCTCCCTGTTTATCCATGCGCGCTCTGACGGCGCGATCATTCCCCGTAGCAAACGCGATCCGTGCGCGACATTCAAGCGGGGCGGCAAACGGTCGCCCCCGGTCGGCGGTTCAGGCGGCAACCCGTCCGCTGGCGCGGTCCAACAGGCCGGCCTGCACCAGCGCGGCGCGGATGCGCTCGATCTCGGCCGCGCCGAGCTTGACCAGCGGCGGGCGCACCACCGCGCGCGGCAGCTTACCCAGCAGCACCAGCGCCTCCTTCATGCGGTTATGCATGTCGACCCAAGGGTCGGCGTAGAACACGCGGGCGAGCGGGTCGATCCGGTCGTTGAGCGCGCGCGCAGTGGCCAGGTCGTTGCCCTGCACGGCGCGGAACAGCTGCGCCTGCAGATCGGCGATCACGCTGCCGCTGCCCGACAGCAGCCCATTGCAGCCGAGCACGAGCGAGGAGAGCAGCCAGGCGCTGTGGGTCGAGAGCACGTTCACCGGCCGCGGCCGGGACTGCAGCGTCCGCACATGCCATTCGTGGTGCACGACATTGCCGATCCAGTCCTTGATGGCGCGGATGGTCGGCACCTCGTCGCAGAGCCGCAGCAGCGTATCCTTCGGGTAACCCTGGCCGGTCGCCAGCGGATACTGGAAAGCGATGATCGGCAGGTCGGTGGCGTCGGCGATGCGCTTGAAGTGCGCCAGCGCCATCTCGGGCGACTGCCCGAGGGTGAACGGCGCCGGCGGAAACACCAGCAGCGCCGAGGCGCCGCCCTGCGCGGCCATGCGGGCGATGCGCGCCGCTTCCAGGCTGCCGTCCGCCCACACGCCGTTGACGATCGGGATGCGGTCGCCGATCTCGCTGGCGGCGATCTCCAGGACCCGCTTCTGCTCGTCGAAGGTGCAGGATGCCACCTCGGTCGAGTGGGCATTGATGGTGATGGCGGAGATGCCGTCCACCGCCCCGACGTCGCGCAGATGCCGGCGGAAATTCGGCTCGTCGATCGCGAGTTCGTTGTCGAACGGCAGCAGCACGGCCGGAATGACGCCATGCGGGAGATAGGAGGGATGACGGGGCATGCGGCTCACCTTCAGATCGGGATGGCTGGCGGTGCTTATATCATACCTCGCGGGGGTTGCAGCGGCAGGCGGCCCGCCTGTTATCTTGCCGAGCACGACAACCAGGCGCCGGCGGCGCGGCGAAACGAGAGCAGGCCATGATCCAGTCGACCGAGCGCAGCGCATCCATCCGGCATATCGCCGAAGTCCCGTGGAAGCAGTTCCCCAACCATTACGGCGGGGCGCTCTCGAAGCCGCTGGTGGGGCCGCAGAGCGATGGCGCGCAGCACATCGACTACCGCATCTCCTGCTACCAGCCGATGGCCTATGTGGAGCGCCATGCCCACGCGGTGCAGGAGCAGGTCTACCATGTGATCGAAGGCGAGGGCCTGATGGAGATCGGCGCCGAGAAGCGGGTGGTGCGCAAGCACGACGTGATTTTCCTGCCGCCCGGGGTCGAGCATGCGATCTCCAACCAGGGGCTGGTGGACCTCGTCTTTCTGGTGGTGACGTCGCCGGTCACCGACGAGCCCGGCCGTTGACAAGTTGACTCGGACGCCGACTTTCGTGACTCAACCGGCCATGCACACCGAAACCGACATCCTGATCATCGGCTCCGGCGGCGCCGGCATGTATGCGGCGATCGAGGCCGCGCGTGCCGGCTGCAGCGTCATGCTGCTCGACCGCAGCCTGATCGGGCGCGGCGGCGCCACCGTGATGGCGCAGATGACCGTCGCGGTCGCGCTCGGAGAGGAGACGCCCGACCACTGGCGCCACCACTTCGACGATACGCTGGCGGCCGGGCGCGGGCTGTGCAACGAGCCGCTCGCCCGCCTGCTGTGCGAAGAAGGACCGGACTGCATCCGCGAGATGGAGGAATGGGGGGTCGGCTGGGCCCGCAAGGACGGCCACATCACCGCCGCCATGGCGCCCGGGCACGACCGCCCGCGCTGCGTCTACGTGGACTTCCTCAATACCGGGCCGGCGGTCTCGCGCACGCTGCGCACCGTGCTCAACCGCGCCACCGGCGTCCGCAAGGCCGGCGATCTCTGCGTCGTCGACCTGGTGGTGCAGGACGGAGCGGTCACCGGCGCGCTGGCGTTGCACATGCCGACCGGCGACCTGGTGACCATCGCCGCCAAGGCCACGGTGCTGGCAACGGGCGGATTGACCCGGCTGTACGCGCGCAACAGCGCCTCCGCCAATATGGGCGGCGACGGCTA
>DASWSO010000140.1:0-3980 GCA_036402635.1 Xanthobacteraceae bacterium | reverse complement strand
CGTGCCCGAGCGCTTTAGTCCGCGCACGACCTGCTAGAACCGCTTCGCCGATGGCGAAAGGCGGGCGTGTGGAACCCGCTGATGGATGCTATGGTCGACCCCGGCGGGGCGACGCCGGCGCGCCCGGCCAGGACGGAGCTATGATTCACCCCGCGCGATTGCGCCGCGCCGGGCGGGCGGGCTTTGCCGGAGCGGCGTCGGGCACGCGCTCGACCGAGACCAGCACGCCCGACTGGAAGCGGTAGATGCCGGCGCGCTCGCCGGCCGGATAGGTGATCACCGCCTCGCGCTCGCCGCGCTCGTTGGCGCGGACATCGATGCGGTCGGTCGGGCCGGCGAGCCGGACCAGGTCGCATTCCGTCATCCCGACCGCCACCCCGCGCGGCGGCGGACCGTCACCCGCGCAGCCGCCGTCGGGACCGACCAGGGCGTCCGCCGGCGCAGCCGCCGGGGTGAGCGGCGCCGGGCCGCGGTCGCTCTTGCTCGACCACCAACTGGAATCGGCGCGGAACATAGCAATGTCGGCCGAGCACGCGCCCAGGCCGAGCGCCAGCGCCAGCGCTGAAAGTTTGCAGGTGGTCCGCACCAGACGCCGTCCCCCCGGAAGCCGCCGGCCTCCAGTCTTGTCCAAGCTCGCGCCCGCAGCAACTTGAATCCGCATCACTATCCGGCACACCCAACCATTCGAATCGCCCGCCGCGGTTGCGTCTACGGCCCAATCGCGCCGTCTCCATGACGGCCGCCCAGCACCGCGGCGGCGTTTGCGTGTCGTCCCTGCCTAGATTCTGACCATTGTGGCCAGCCCCCTGCCCGGCCTGCCGATCGGGTGCAGATCATTTCCGCGCCGTGGCGCCGGTGGCCTTCATGCTTGCTGCGGCGTATGGATTCCGCGCACGCGCTTAACGCGCGCCCCGGAACGCGTACCGGGAGACTGGAAATAAAGGGAATGGGAATGGAAATCGACCTGCCGGACGTGGTCGCCGAAGTGACGGCCGCATTCGAGGGCTACGAGCGCGCGCTGATGGCGAACGACGTCGCGGCGCTCAATGGCTACTTCCGCAAGGATGCGCGCACGATCCGCTACGGCATCGGCGAGAACCTCTACGGCCACGACGAGATCAGCGGCTTCCGCGCGGCGCGTTCGCCGGCCGGGATCGCCCGCACGCGCGACCGCACCGTGATCGCGACTTACGGACGCGACTTCGCCACCGCCTCGACGCTGTTCTATCGCGAGAGCGCGCCGGGAAAGATCGGCCGCCAGATGCAGAGCTGGGTGCGCTTCCCGGAAGGCTGGCGCGTCGTCGCCGCCCATGTCAGCACGATCGAGGATCCCGCGCAGAAGAGGTGAGAGGGAAACTCTCGTTGCCCTGGGCTGGCAAGCATCGTCAGCCACACCGGAGGTGCCTGTCCTCAACGGCGGCATAGCGCTGCGCCGGCGACCGGCGTTCGCAGCTCAGGCACCGCGCCGCATCAGCGCTGCGGCGCTGGAGCGGGAGCGCGCGGAGCGGGTTGCGTCGGGCGTGGCGCAGCGGCTGGCGCCGGGGGCGGTGCTGCCGCGGGTGGAACGGGTGGTGCAGCAGCCGGTGCTGGCGGCGGGGCGGGCGCCGCAGCCGGCTCGGCGCGCTGCGCCTGCACGCCCGGCACGGTGGCGGGGCTCGGCGGCTCCTTCTTACAGTCGGTGAGCCAGACGTCGTAGATCGGGTGCTCGACCCCGTGCAGGCCCGGGCTCGTCGCGAACATCCAGCCGGTGAAGACGCGCTTGACCTCGCCCTGCAGCGTGATCTCGTCGACCTCCACAAAGCCGTCGGTGTTGGGAGTCTCTGTCGGCGGCCGGGTGTAGCAGGCGCGCGGCGTCATCCGCAGCGCGCCGAACTGCACGGTCTCGTCCATCGCCACGTCGAAGCTGATGATGCGGCCGGTGATCTTGTCGAGCCCGGCGAACACCGCGGTCGGGTTGACCACCTTCTGCGCCGGCGGCGCCACCACCACCTCGTCGGTGGGCGCGCCCGGCAGCGTCTGTCCCGGGGTGCCGCGCGGCTGGCGTTGCCCCGGAGGCAATCCCGGCAGTGCCGGCGGCGCCGCGCCCGGCGGCACGACGGCGTCCTGCTGCGCCGGCGGCGCGGTGCCGGGCGGCGGCGGCAGCGGCTGCGTCTGCACGCCGGGCGGCGGCGAGCCGGGCGACGGCAGGCGGGTGAGCGGCGGCGGCGGCGGGGTCGGCGCCTCGCGCGGATCGTAGCGCTCGAGCCGTGGGTCGTAGGCGCCGGGATCCTGGCGCAGATCCTGGCGCGGATCGCTGCGCGGCAGCGGCGGCAGCCGCTCGTCGCGATAGGGGATGTCGCCGGGCGGGCGCGGCGGGGCGTTGAAGATATTGCCGAACTGCGCCGCCGCCGGGGCGGCGGAGGTCAGCACCAGCACGGTGGCGAGCCGGCTCAACCGCTGCAGACGGGGCATCACGACGCTTTCGGCAGGATCAGCCGCCGGTAGACACGGCGATTGCGGCGCGGAAAGGGCGGCAAAGCGCCTCAGCGGGTGTGGAAATCGGTGGCGTCGCGGCTCTCGTTGACCCGCGGCGGCGTGGCCTCTCCCGGCACCCACGGCTTGTAGTCGCCGGTGGCGCGCGGGCGGCGGTTCTCGCCGGCGATCGAGCCGCTCGGCCGGTACGCCGCCGGGGTGCCGGTGGCGTTCGGCCGGTGCGGCTTCTGCCAGGGGCGGCCGCGATAGGTTTCCTGGGTCGGCGGCACGTCGACGGTGTGGTGCAGCCAGCCGTGCCAGGACGGCGGCACCTTGGAAGCTTCGGTGTAGCCGTTGTAAACAATCCAGCGGCGGTCGAAGCCGAGCGCCGGGTCCGGGCGGCCGCCGCGGCTGCGGTAATAGCGGTTGCCGAACTCGTCGGTGCCGACCAGTTCGCCGTAGCGCCAGGTCCAGAACTGGGTGCCGAAAGTCTGCCCGTTCCACCAGGTGAAGAGCTGCAGCAGGAACTGTTTCATCGGCGTTATGGAAGTGTCCGCGGACGTTGCGGGCCTGCTTGCCAGTTGCCGCCGGTGCTGTCCAGAGCGGCGCGATCCGGGTCCCGCGAGGAGCAAAACCGATGTTGTCACGGCTGCAGGACTGGACCGGCGCGCTGCAATCGCGTTTCGCCTGGCTGCCGGAATGGGCCACCGGGCTGTTCCTCATCGCCGGCGCGATCGTGCTGGCGCAGCTGCTGCATTTCGCCATCGCGTTCCTGATTCGCCGGGCGCGGCTGCCGCAGCACTCCTTCATCGCCATGCTGCTGGCGCGCACCGAAGGCCCGGCGCGGCTCGCCGTCTCGTTGCTGGCGATCGCCATCGTGGTGCCGGCGGTGGAGCTCGACCCCGTGGTCACCGAGACGCTGGTGCACCTGCTGGTGATCGCCTTCGTCGGCCTCCTGGCCTGGATCGCGATCCGCGCCGTCGACCTCGCCGCCGTGCTCTATCTGCGCCGCTACCGCATGGACGCGGAAGACAATCTGCTGGCGCGCAAGCACTTCACCCAGGTGCAGCTGCTCAAGCGCACCGTCCATACGCTGATCGCGGTGGTGGCGACCGCGGCCGCGCTGATGACCTTCGATTCGGTGCGGCAATACGGCGTCAGCCTGTTCGCCTCCGCCGGCGCCGCCGGCCTGATCCTCGGCTTCGCGGCGCGCCCGGTGCTGAGCAACCTGATCGCCGGCGTGCAGCTGGCGGTGACGCAGCCGATCCGCATCGGCGATTCGGTGATCGTCGAAGGCGAGTTCGGCTCGATCGAGGACATCACCTCGACCTATGTGGTGGTGAAGGTCTGGGACCTGCGGCGGCTGATCGTGCCGCTGACGCATTTCATCGAGAAGCCCTTCCAGAACTGGACGCGGGATTCGACCAGTCTGATCGGGTCGGTCCTTTTGTTTCTCGACTACACCACGCCGGTCGGACCCGTGCGCGCGAAGGCCGAAGACATCACCCGGGCATCGTCCTTGTGGGATG
>DASWSO010000139.1:0-8831 GCA_036402635.1 Xanthobacteraceae bacterium | reverse complement strand
GCCGGGATCGGCATATCCACGAAAAACCGGTCGAGCGCCTGCGCCTTTTCGAGCGGCGCGAGGAAATAGGCGTAGTCGTTCTCGCGGATGTCGCCCGCCTCCATCGGCGACAGCACGCGCTCGTCGCGCACCACCAGCGCCGGCTTCGCCCATGACGGGATGACGTGCCGCCGCACATAGAGGCTGTTGGCACGCACCGGGTAGCCCACCAGCTCCTGCTCGAGCTGCCCGGGCAGGTCGAGCTCCACCCGGCGCGGCGCGACGTCGACGCGCGGCAGCGCCACGTGCAGCCGCCGTGCCGCGAACGCCAGCGTCCAGCCTTGCACCAGCAGCGAGATCAGCACCACCACGAAGGCGACGTCGAAATAGATGTAGGCCTTCGGCATCCCGACCAGCAGCGGGATCGAGGCCAGGAAGATCCCGACCGCACCGCGCAGGCCGACCCAGGAGATGAAGAGCTTCTCGCGCCAGGAGAAGCGGAATGGGGCGAGGCAGAGGAAGACCGCGGCCGGCCGCGCCAGGAACATCAGGATGGCGGCGACCAGCAGCGCCGGCCCGAGCGTCGCCGGCAGCCGCCCCGGCCACACCAGCAGGCCGAGGATCACGAACATCGCGATCTGCGAGAGCCAGGTGACGGCGTCCAGGAACACGACCACGGTATTGTGGGCGCGGGTAGGCCGGTTTCCGACCAGCAGCCCGGCCGCATAGGCGGCCAGATAGCCGGAGCCGTGCACCGCTTCGGCGGTCCCGAAGATCACCAGCGCGCCGGTGGCGACGAACGGCGCGTGCAGGCCCTGCGGCAGCGAGAAGCGGTTGAGCACCGCCACCACCCCGTAGCCGCCGGCGAGCCCGACCACGAGCCCGAGCACCGCCTTCTGCGTCAGGCTGAGCGCGACCGCGCTCCAGCTTCCCTGCCCGTGCAGCAGGATCTCGACCAGCATGATGGTGAGGAAGATCGCGAACGGATCGTTGGTGCCGGATTCGACCTCCAGCGTCGCGCTCACGCGCGGGCGCAGGCGCAGGCCGCCGGCATGCAGCAGGAAGAACACGGCGGCGGCGTCGGTGGACGCCACCACCGAACCGACCAGCAGCGATTCGGTCCACGACAGATCGAGGGTGTACTTCGCGACCGGCGCCACCAGCGCGGCGGTGATCAACACACCGGCGGTCGCCAGCAGCCCGGCGGGCGCCAGCACGCTGCGGAAGGTCTGCAGCCGCGTGCGCAGGCCGCCGTCGAACAGGATCAGCGCCAGCGCCACCGCGCCGACCGTGTAGGCGACGTTGACGTCGTCGAATTTCAGCCCGCCCGGCCCGCTTTCGCCGGCCAGCATGCCGATGATCAGGAACACCAGCAGCAGCGGGGCGCCGAAGCGCAGCGCCACCACGCTCGACAGGATGCCGGCCAGCACCAGCATCGCGCCGAGCAGGATGGTGATGCTGACGCTGTCGATCAGGGCCATGGGTTACCGTCATGCCCGGCCTGGTGCCGGGCATCCACGTCTTACTTTGCCTCGATCCGGGAAAGAAGACGTGGATGGCCGGGACGAGCCCGGCCATCACGATGCAGTAAGCAGATCCGCTTGAGGATCAGAACCCGACCTTGTCGCCGCCCTTGAGCGAGAGGATCTCGCGCGCCTCGTCCGGCGTCGCGACGTCGAGGCCGAGACCCTCGATGATCTTGCGGACCTGCGTCACCTGTTGCGCATTCGACTCGGCGAACTTGCCGGGGCCGATCCACAGCGAGTCCTCGAGGCCGACGCGGACGTTGCCGCCCATCGCGGCCGCCATCGCGGCGATCGGCATCTGGTTGCGTCCCGCGCCCAGCACGGACCAGCGGTACTTGTCGCCGAACAGCCGGTCGGCGGTGCGCTTCATGTGCACGACGTCCTCGTAGTGGGTGCCGATGCCGCCCAGAATGCCGAACACCGACTGCACGAACAGCGGCGGCTTCACCAGCCCGCGGTCGAGGAAGTGCGCGAGGTTATAGAGGTGGGCGATGTCGTAGCACTCGAACTCGAAGCGGGTGTCGCCTCCCCGGCAGGTGGTGAGGATGTATTCGATGTCCTGGAAGGTGTTGCGGAACACGAGGTCGCGGGTCTTCTCCAGGTACTCGCGCTCCCAGTCGTGCTTGAAGGTCTTGAACCGCTGCAGCATCGGGTAGAGCGCGAAGTTGATCGAGCCCATGTTCAGGCTGGCGACTTCCGGCTTCAGGGTCGCGGCCGGCTTGACGCGCTCCTGCACGGTCATCTGCGGGGCGCCGCCGGAGGTGAGGTTGATCACCACGTTGGAGCGCTGCTTGATGCGCGGGATGAACTTCATGAAGCCTTCCGGCGTCTGGTCCGGCCGGCCGTTCTCCGGGTTGCGCGCATGCAGATGCACGATGGAGGCGCCGGCCTCGGCGGCGCCGACCGCGGCGTCGGCGATCTCGTCCGGCGTGATCGGCAGGTGCGGCGACATCGACGGCGTGTGGATCGAGCCGGTGACGGCACAGGTGATGATGACTTTGCGGTTCGCCATGGTGTTTCCTCGTGCTTTGGATTTGTTGGCGTCGGGAGGGACCGGGACCTTACCGATCACGCATCGGTTTGCGAAGCCTTGTGTGCGCGCAAGGCCGCAAGCCGCGCGTCGCGCCACGCCATGCGGGCATCCAGGCGTGCGCGGTCCGGCGCCTCGCCCCATTGTTGCAGGATGCGTGCGACATTCTCCGGCCCGAACACCTGCGGGCCGGCGGGCGCCGACTGCAGGTTGCGGTAGAAGCCGGTATAGCGCGCGCAGTAGTCGGCCATGCCGCCGGGCGCGTTGAGGTCGATGGTCTCGAACGGCCCCATGAACGACCAACGCAGGCCGAGCCCGTCCTTCAGCGTCTTGTCGCAATCCTGCGGCGACACGTAGCCCTCGCCGACCAGCCGGAACGCTTCGGCAAGCAGCGCGCCCTGCAGGCGGTTGAGCACGAAGCCCTCGATCTCCTTGTTGACCACGATCGGCACCTGCCCGATCGCCTCGTAAACTTGTCTGGCGCGCGCAATCGTCTCGGCGGAAGTCCACGGCGCGCCGACCAGTTCCACCAGCGGGACGAGGTGCGGCGGATTGACCGGATGCGCCACCAGGCAGCGGGCGCGACCGGGCAGATCCTCGGTGAAGCGGCTGGCGACGATCGCCGAGGTCGACGACGCGATCGGCACGCCGGCCGGCGTCAGCCGGTCGAGCTCGCCGAACACCGCGCGCTTGGCTTCCACCGTCTCCGGCGTGTTCTCCTGCACGAAGTCGGCATCCGCCACCGCCTCCGCGACCGTCGCGGCGATGGTCACGCGCGCCGCCGCGGCTTTCGGGTCGCGCACCAGGCCGTGGATGGCCTGCTCATCGAGACCCTCGGCGACCAGGCCGAGCGCGCGCTCGGCGGCGCCCGGCACTGCGTCATAGAGCCTCACGTCCCATCCGGCGCGGGCGAAAACGCTCGCCCAGGCGCGGCCGATCAGCCCGGCTCCGATCATCGCGGCTTGCGGCATTGAACCTCCCCTGCGTCTCATGCGTCACATCAAGAGCGCCATCGCTGGCGCTTCACCATAGCGGCCGCGGCGCCGATGCTGTCAAAACCTGACCCGGCCGCGCGCGTCCGCCGCGATCAGCAAAAGGAAATGCCTTGAGCGACTTGCACCGCTGGCAGGCGCGCTACGCCGAGCCCGGCTACCTCTTTGGCACCGAGCCGAACGCGTTCCTGCGCAACGAAGCGCACCGCCTGCCGGCCGGCTCCAAGGTCTTGGCGCTGGCCGACGGCGAAGGCCGCAACGGCGTCTTCCTGGCCGAGCAGGGCCATGAGGTGCACGCGGTGGAGTTTTCTCCGCACGCGATCGCCAAGTCGGCGGCGCTGGCGCGCGAGCGCGCGGTGTCGCTGCACACCGAAGAGGCGGATCTCGCGGCCTGGGAATTTCCCACCGCCCGCTACGACGCGGTGGTGGCGATCTTCATCCAGTTCGCCGCGCCGGCGCTGCGCACGAAGATCTTCGACGGCATCAAGCAGGCGCTGAAACCCGGCGGCATCCTGCTGCTGCAGGGCTATCGGCCGAAGCAGCTGGAGCTTGCCGGCGGCGACGAATCCGACCTCGCCCACTACTACACCGGCGAGATCCTGGTGCGCGCGTTCTACGACTTCGCCGCCATGCAGATCACCGAGCACGACAGCGTCATCCAGGAAGGCAACGGCCACGCCGGCCTCTCCGCGCTGATCGACGTGGTCGGCCGCAAGTGACCGCGGCGACCGCGTAAGCCACCGTCGGGGTCATCGTCCGCGCAGGCGGACGATCCAGTAAAGCCAGCCACGCATGAGCCGCGAAGCCGGTGATGACCGGATGCCCGCATGCGCGGGCATGACACCCAGATTGATGGCAGCGAGGCCAGCGGCGGAAGCCGCTGCTCGGTTACCTGCTCTTGCGGGCGGATTTCTTCGCGGTGGATTTGCGCGTCGTCTTGCGGGTGGACTTCTTCGCCGTCGACTTCCTGGCCGCGGTCTTGCGCGTCGACTTCCTGGCTGTCGACTTTCTGGCCGTCGTCTTCCTGGCCGTCGTCTTGCGCGTCGTCTTGCTGGCGGCCGACTTGCGGGCGGTCTTCTTGGCGCCGGACTTCTTCGCCGCCGACTTGCGCGCCGGCACCTTCTTGCCCTTGCGGCGCGCCTCCGACAGCCCGATCGCGATCGCCTGCTTGCGGCTCTTCACCTTCTTGCCGCTGCCGCTTTTCAGCGTGCCCGCCTTGCGCTTGCGCATCGCCCCGCGAACGGTTTTCGAGGCAGTTTTCGAGTATTTCCGCGCCATTCGTTTCCTCCTGGGCGCCGAACCGGCCGGCGCCCGAATCACGCGCGCCGCCGCGGCACACGCACCCGAACGTATGCCCATCGGAGGCGCAAAAGCCAGACGCCATGCGGGTGAGGCGGCTGTTTCACGTGAAACAATTCCTATGTAGCCGCCGGCGCCAACCCGGAACAAGCGCCGGACCAACCGGAAGAACACCGCAAGGTCGCCCCAGAACAGGCTTTGATCCGCATGGTCGGACCGTGTTCGGCGTCGAAAACGCGTCCGTTACGTCCGCGCGTGCCGGAATGGCGTCGGCCGGTGGTCAGACCACGGGCCCGCGGTCCGTGGCATTCGCATTTCCCGCGGGCGGCGAACCTTCGCGCGGTTCGCGGGTTGGTCTTATGCCGGGGTGACAATCCAAACAGCGACGTGCCGGGGCGGGTGGCTTCCGCGCGATCGCATCGACAACAAACAGGAGGCGAAGAATGGCACGAGGCAATCAGACTGCGCGCGACGCGGCGACCGAGGCGGCCGGCAACGTCGCCGACGAGACCGGCAATGCCGGCGCCGACATTTTGAGCATGACGGCGCGGATGGCGGAGCGCTCGGCCGAGCGGTTCTCCGGCCTGTTCGCCGGCGAGGACGCGGACGCGACCGCGCAGCGCTACGCGCGCAGCACCGAGGTGCTGCAGGACTGCGGCCGCGCGGTGGCGGAGGGCTACCAGGAGCTTTCGCGCGAATACCTCAACTGGGCGCGCGGGCAGTTCCAGGCCAACCTGACGGCGTTCGGCAAGCTGGCGCAATGCCGCTCGCCGCAGGAGCTGATCGCGGCGCAGAACCAGCTGTTCGGCGAGAACGTCGCGCTGGCGCTGAGCGCCAACCGCCGCTTCGCCGAGATCTCCAAGGAGATCGCCGACCGCGCCGCCGAGAAGATCACCGCGTTGGCGGATCAGGGGACGCCGACCGGCCGCGCCGGGTAGCTCCGCGCCGTAGGGTGGGCGTTAGGCGCGACTTCGCGCCGTGCCCACCATTCTTTAAATGGTCCGCGAAAAGGTGGTGGGCACGCTCCGCTTTGCCCACCCTACGATCGACGATCTCACTCTCCGAACGGGCCGGGCAACTCGCCGATGTCGCCGCCCCAATCGGCCGGAAGGTCCCCGCGCGCAACATATTGGTGGAAGCTGCTGTGCGGCCAATCGCGCACGCGCGGCACCAGGCCGTGCCGCACGGGATTGAAGTGGGTGTAATCGACATGCCGCGCGAGGTCGCGTTGGTCGCGGATGACATGCTCCCAATAGCGCCGCTGCCAGATTCCCTTCTCGCGCTTGCCGATCTTGCTCGGTGCCCGTGAGGCTGCCGGCAACGCGCGAGAAAACCCCGCCTTGATCATGCTCCAACGCGCCGGGAAATCGCTGTCGCCAGCGGGCAGCGACCAGATCGCGTGCAGGTGATCCGGCAGGATACAGATCGCAATGGTGTCAAACGGACGGCGCTGCCTGACCGAGCGGTAAACGTCGCGCAGCACCTCGACATGCCGCACCAGCACGTCGCTCGCGCGGTCGGCGAGCGTGACCGTGAAGAAGAACGTGCCGCCCGCGATCCTTGCCCGCACATATCGCGGCATTCAGCACCACACGAATGTAGGGTGGGCAAAGGCGCGACTTCGCGCCGTGCCCACCAATCCCAGCACCCGTAGGGTGGGCATTAGGCGCGGAACGCGCCGTGCCCACCATTCTTATTATATCCGCGGATGGATGGTGGGCACGCTCCGCTTTGCCCACCCTACAAACCCCCTCACACACCCGCGACGCAGACGTATTTCACGTCGACATAATCCTCCCAGCCGTATTTCGAGCCCTCGCGGCCGAGGCCGGATTCCTTGACGCCGCCGAACGGCGCCACCTCGGTGGTGATGACGCCGGCGTTCACGCCGACCTGCCCGTATTGCAGCTTCTCGGAGACGCGGAAGGCGCGGCCGAGGTCGCGGGTGTAGAAGAAGCAGGCGAGGCCGAACTCGGTGTCGTTGGCGAGCCCGATCGCCTCCTCCTCGCGCGCGAAGCGGAACAGCGGCGCCACCGGGCCGAAGGTTTCTTCCCGCGCCACCTTCATCTGCGGCGTCACGCCGGCGATCACGGTCGGCTCGAAGAAGGTGCCGCCGAGTTTTGAGCGCTTGCCGCCGGTGAGCACGGTGCCGCCCTTGGCGACGGCGTCGGCGATGTGCGCCTCCACCTTCTCCACCGCCTTGTCGTCGATCAGCGGCCCGGCCTGCACGCCCTGGTCAAACCCGTTGCCGATCTTCAGCGCCGCGGAGGCTTTCGCCAGCCGCGCCGCGAACGCGTCGTAGATGCCGTCCTGCACGATGAAGCGGTTGGTGCAGACGCAGGTCTGCCCGGCATTGCGGTACTTCGACGCGATCGCGCCCTCCACCGCCTTGTCGAGGTCGGCGTCGTCGAACACCAGGAACGGCGCGTTGCCGCCGAGTTCCATCGAGACGCGCTTGAGCGTGCGCGCGGCCTGCTCGACCAGCTTCTTGCCGACCTCGGTCGAGCCGGTGAACGTCACCTTGCGCACCAGCGGGTTCGACGTCATCTCGGCGCCGATCTCGGAGGCCGCGCCGGTGAGGATGTTGACGACGCCTGCCGGGATGCCGGCCTTCTCGCACAGCACGCCCCAGGCGAGCCCGGAATAGGGCGTCTGCGACGCCGGCTTGATCACCATGGTGCAGCCGGTGGCGAGCGCCGGCCCGAGCTTGCGCGCGATCATCGACGACGGAAAATTCCACGGCGTGATGGCGGCGACGACGCCGACCGGCTGCTTGATGGTGAGGATGCGCCGGTCCGGCCACGGCGACGGGATGGTGTCGCCGTAGATGCGGCGCGCCTCCTCGGCGAACCACAGCACGTAGGCCGCGCTCATGCCGACCTCGCCGCGCGATTCCGCCAGCGGCTTGCCCTGCTCGACCGTGAGCAGCATGGCGAGCTCTTCCTTGTTCTGCTCGATCAGGCCGGCGAGCTTGCGCAGCGCCTCGGCGCGCTCGGCCGCGGTCTTGGCGCTCCAGCCCGGGAATGCCGCCGCGGCGGCGTCGATCGCGCGCCTGGTTTCGGCGCGGCCGGATTTCGGCACCGTGCCGATCACCTCGCCGGTCGCCGGATCGTTGACCTCGATCACCTGCCGGCTGTCCGCCGCCACCCATTCGCCGCCGATCAGGTTGGCTTCGCGCTTGAATTCGAGCTTGTGCAGCATGGCCCGGCTCCGTGTTGGATTAAGCCCCTGCCCCGTAACCAGCAGCATAGCCCGTAAGGCGGATTAGCGAAGCGTAATCCGCCTTCGCCAGGGGCCCTCGGCACCGCCGGCGCGGCCGGCCCCGCATTGCGCTTCGCTCCATGCGGGCTGCGGGCTACGGGTTTGAACCTTTCCGCGCCGACCGCGACCAATGCTCGAACGGCCGCCGGCCGCGCCACCGCATCGATGCAAGGAGCCAGTGCCATGACCACCCGTTTCACCAAGACCATCACCGCCGCCGTCGCCGCGCTGACGCTGCTCGGCACCGTCGCGGCCTCCACCCAGGACGCGCAGGCGCGCCGCTGGGGCCACGGCTGGGGCCCGGCCATCGGCATCGGCATCGGCCTCAGCCTGCTCGGCGCCGCCGCCTTCGCCGCCAGCCAGCCGGTCTGCCGCCTGGTGCCGGTCTACGACCGCTTCGGCAACTATGTCGGGTCGCGCGAGGTCTGCCCGGTTCCGTACTGATCGTTTCGCGAGTTCGGTCGGCGCCCTACCCCCGTCCGCCCCCCAAGCGCCGACCGCAACGCCCGCCCGGCCCCCCGTCCGGGCGGGCATCTTTTTGTCCAAGCAGTTCGTGAGGCGCGCAAACTCGTCATGGCCGGGCTCGTCCCGGCCATCCACGTCTTGCTTTTCCTCGAGCGAAGTAAAGACGTGGATGCCCGGCACAAGGCCGGGCATGACGGCGGGGTCGGGCCTACGGATGCCGCCGCAGCCAGTCCGACAACGTCTGCGTCATGGCCGGGCGTGTCCGGGCCCTCGACGCCC
>DASWSO010000138.1:0-33799 GCA_036402635.1 Xanthobacteraceae bacterium | reverse complement strand
GCCGAGCACGGGCAGCAAGCGCCGCGTGCCGCCGCGACGACCGAGCCGCAGGCGCACCCTGAGGCACACCATTTCGACCCACCACCACCGAAGGAGACACAGATGCGCACCAAACTAGCCGGACTGAGCGTGGCCGCCATTCTCATGAGCATCACCGCCGCCAGCAGCCAGACCTTCTCCAAGGACTGCGCCGCCGAAGACCTGCGGCTCACGGTCGCGATCGAGGAGCTCGGCGACACCGGCGCGCTCCCGTCCGACAAGCTCGCCGCCGCCTATGCGGCCATGCTGGAGGCGCGCGCGCTCTGCCGCGAGGGCAAGATCACGCAGGCGATGGGGATGTACCGCGAGGTGTCGCTGCAGTCGCGGGAAGCCGCGGTCGGCGGCGAGTTCAAGCAGCGCTGAGCGGCGACGGCCGCTCGCGGCCGAGGCAGTTTCAGCACGCAACGTGCCGTTGTAGGATGCCCGATCGTCTCTCGTTCTTGTGGGAGGTCCCGATGGCATCCGAACGCAGCATCGCCGCGCTGGATTTCGCCGCGCTGACGCAAGGGCGACAGTTCCACCCCTCGCCGGCCGCGTGGGAGGACCAGGTCCTCTACTTCCTGATGCTCGACCGTTTCTCCGACGGCCGCGAGCAGGGCGTGCGCGGCAACGACGGTGCGGTTGCGGGCGGCGGCACCACGCCGCCCTACACCGCGGCGGATGCCGGCAACGCGGTCGGCACCGATGCGGCGGCGGCAGCGTGGCGCGAGGCCGGCATGCGCTGGTGCGGCGGCACGCTCAAGGGCCTCGCCGGCAAGATCGGCTACCTGCAGCGGCTCGGCGTCACCGCGCTGTGGGTGAGCCCGGTGCTCAAGCAGGTCGATTTCCACGAGACCTATCACGGCTACGGGATCCAGAATTTCCTCGACGTCGATCCGCATTTCGGCAGCCGCGACGACCTGCGCGAGATGGTGCGCGTCGCCCACGCGCACGGCATCCATGTCGTGCTCGACATCATCCTCAATCACACCGGCGACGTTTTTTCCTACGACCCCGACCAGGGTGCGCACGGCGGCGGGTCCTCGCCGTCCTGGGACGGCCAGCCCTACCGCGTGAAGGGTTTCAACGACGCGCACGGGCAACCGACGCTGCCGTTCGTCGCCGCCGGCGCGGCGGGAGGCCCGAACGGCGACGCGATCTGGCCGGCGGAGCTGCAGGATCCCGCAACGTTCACCTGCAAGGGGCGCATCAACGGCTGGGACAACGACCCGGAATTCCGCGAGGGCGATTTCTTCGACCTCAAGGACGTGCACCTCGGCAGCGGAAGCATCGATGCCTACCGGCCGTCGCCGGCGCTGCGGGCGCTGGCCGAGATCTACAAGTTCTGGATCGCGTTCGCCGACCTCGACGGCTTCCGCGTCGACACCGTCAAGCACATGGACGACGGCGCCGCGCGCTACTTCGCGTCGGTGATCCACGAGTTCACCCAGCGGCTCGGCAAGGAGCGCTTCTACCTGATCGGCGAGATCACCGGCGGGCGCGACCGCGCCTATACGACGCTCGAGGAAACCGGGCTCGACGCGGCGCTCGGCGTCGACGACATCCCGGACAAGCTCGAATTCCTCGCCAAGGGGTTTCGCCAGCCGACCGACTATTTCACTCTCTTCCGCAACTCGCTGCTGGTGCAGAAGAGCTCGCACGTCTGGTTCCGCGACAAGGTCGTCACCGTGCTCGACGACCACGACCAGGTCCGCAAGGGCGAGAACAAGGGCCGCTTCTGCGCCGGCGGCGTGCCGCGCGAGCTTCTCTTGTCGGTGCTGGCGCTGAATGCGACCACGCTCGGCATCCCCTGCATCTACTACGGCAGCGAGCAGCGCTTCGACGGCGCCGGCTCCGGCAACGGCGGCGACCGCTACCTGCGCGAATGCATGTTCGGCGGACCCTTCGGCGCGTTCCGCTCCGCCGGCCGGCATTTCTTCAACGAGGACGAATGGGTTTACGGCGAGCTCGGCAAGGTTTTGGCGCTGCGCCGCAACCGCATCGCGCTGCGGCGCGGCCGTCAGTATCTGCGCGAGATTTCCGGCAACGGCATCGACTACGGCCTGCCGCGCATGCTCGGCGGCGAGATCCGCTCGATCGTCCCATGGTCGCGGCTGTTCGACACCAGCGAGCTTCTGTGCGCCGTCAACACCGATCAGGGACAGCAGCGCACCGCCTTCGTGCTGATCGACGCCGACCTGCATGCGCCGGGATCGCAGCTGCGCTGCCTCTATTCCACCACGCCCGCGCAGATCGACCATACCATACCGGTGCAGGCGCGCGGCGACGGCGCGCGCGTCGTGCAACTAACCGTGCCGGCAGCTGGCTTTGCGATCTACGCGTAGAGCACGGCTGGCCTTAGCCGCCGGCGCGGCGCCTACTTGGTCTTCGGCGCCTTGGCGTCGACCTGGCCGACGACCTGCATGCACTCGGCTTCCTTGCCCTGCTGGTCGAGCGCCTTGGCCTGCTGCAGCATCTGCATGATCTGATGCGTCTCGTCTGCTTCACGCTTGACGCTCGGCGCCCGCCCGGTGGTCTCGCTCGAGCCCACCGCGGGCGAGAGCGCCGGCCCCGCGCCTTCCAGCTTGGCGGTGACGCTCTTCTCCAGTTCGAGCACGCGCTGCGTGCAGGGTCCGGCCAGAGCGGGCGTCGCCCAGGCGAGTACGAGTGTCGAGCAAACAACGATGCGGCTGATCATGGCGGCCTCCACGGTGGCCCCTCCACGGTAGCCCCTTGGGCGAAACTCGCCCGCCGCGGCCGCGTTCCGGCGCGCCTCGTTTGGTGCTGTCAGCCGACCGCGACGTCCCGCCAGAAGCCGAAGCGATGCGCCATCTGCCGCATCGCCGGCTGCGGCGCTTCGTACGACCAGGCGGCGCGCGCGTGGCGCACGCCGTCGATCACCACGTCGTAGAACTGCACCCCGTGCGGACAGGCGCGGTCCGACTCGGTCCTGGCGGCCTTTTCGAGCCACTGCATCCGCACCGCCGACGGCGGGAAGTACGCGTATCCGGCGCAGGCGATAATGTCGTCGCTCTCCGCGATGACCTGGTTCCGCAGCACCGCTTTCATGGGCGGACCTCCGCGCGTCGGCGATCGGAGCACGATCGCGGCGTCGGCCGGGTCAGCACCGCAGCGGCACCAGCGCCTTGCAGATGTCGTCGACGTCGTAGGGCTTCTGCAGCACGGCGGCGTTGCGGTAGCGTTCCGGGATCACCGGCAAGCCGTAGCCGGTGGTGAACGCGAACGGCACGCCGCGCTCCGTCAGCGCGTCGGCGATCTCAAACGTCATGGTGCCGCGCAGATTGACGTCGAGCACGGCGAAATGCAGCTCATCGGAGGCTTGCAGCAAAGCCAGCGCGGTTTCCGGCGTGGCGGCCGGACCGACCACTTCCGCGCCGAACAGCGACAGCAACCGTGTCAGCGATTTCGCGACGATATACTCGTCCTCCACCAAAAGGACGCGGCATCCGCTTAAGTCCGGATCTTGCATGGGCGGCTCCCGCCACAGGCTTTCGGCGCCATGCCGTGAGATAGGATGCAGCCGCCACCAAGGCGACGACGCCGAAGCGCATGCTATCCGAGACGGCTGTCAGGAAGGCGTCCGCCGCAGCCCCCGACCGCCATACAACCACTTTGTACAACCATTTGGCGAAAGTCATTACGTAATCCCACCTACAAGGCGCACAGCACACAGGTGAATTCGCGCGGCGCGATCAATCCGCCGGCGTATGTCAGCGTCCCGACTGCAGGAACGCCGTCAGCAGCCGGCTCACGGCTTCCGGCTGCTCTTGCTGCACCCAGTGGCCGGCGCCTTCGATCAGGTGGCAGCCGCGCATGTCGGCGCAGGCCTCGCTCTGCATGCGCTCGAGTTCGCCCGGCTTCTGGTGGATGCCCCAGTCGCTGGCGCCGGCGATGAAGACCGCCGGCGCCTCGATGCGGCGGCCGGCGAAAATCTCCAGCTCGTAGGTGAAGTGGCCGCCGGTGCGGCAGCGGTACCATTGCAGGCCGCCCTGAAAGCCGGTGCGGGCGAACTCGTCGGCGTAGACGCGCAGCTCTGCTTCCGGGAGCCAGCCGCAGGCCGCGATCGCGGCCGCCGACGGCATCTGCGCCGCCACGGTCGCGGCCATGCCGCGGTCGGCTTGCATGATGTAATAGGTCGGCAGCCTGGCGAGCTCCTCGGCGCTCCAGGCCGCCAGCCGGAATGGCTTGTTGCCGGACCAGTCGGCGCTCTTGTGGTGATAATAGGCGCGCAGGAATGCGTGCACGCCCTGCGGACACTTCCACATGTCGTCGTTGGCCGCGCGCGTCGAATAGAACCATTGATAGTGCTTGCGCGGCGGCGACAGCGCGGCGAGCCGGTCGTGGATGCCGGTGCCCGACAGCACCGCGCCGGCGTCCCGGAATCCCGCCTGCGCGCTTTCCGGCAGCGGCGGCGGGCCGGCGAACGGCGCGCTCATCAGCGCCACCGAGCGAAACACGTCCGGCCGTATGAGCGCGCACCACGCCGCGATGGTGGCGCCGAAATCGTGTCCGACCACGCAGGCGACGGCATCGCGGCCGAGCGCGGCCACAAGGCCGAGCGTGTCGCGCACGATGTTGAGCACGCGGAACGAGGCGAGGTCGCCGTCGTAGTCCGGATCCCACCCGGTGGTGCGGCCGTAGCCGCGCTGGTCCGGCGCCACCACGTGGAAGCCGGCGGCGGCGAGCGGCAGCATCACCTTGCGCCAGCTGTAGGCGAGTTCCGGGAAGCCGTGCAGCAGCAGCACGCAGGGGCGGCCGGGCTGCTCGTGCCCGGCCTCGAGCACGTGCATCGTGAGGCCGTTGACGTTCGGCACCGTGCGGGAGCGGATGCCGGCCGGCAGCGTGCCGGCGCCGAACGGCCCCGCGTCGGTCATCTGCGCTGGCCGACGAACGCGGTCACGGCCGATCCGTCGTGATCGCCCAGGCCGGATTTGGCGGCATCGCGATAGTGCTGCAGCGCCGCGCCGGTGATCGGCAGCGCCGCCCCCTGCGCATCGCCGACCGCGATCATCGAGGCGACGTCCTTGCACATGCCGTCGATGGTGAAGGCCACCTCCGCCTTCTCGCCGGCGAGCGCCGCCAGGATCTTGGGCGTGCGGCCCGGCAGCGCGTTGGTGCCGCCGGAAGAGTCCTTCATGATGTCGAGCAGCAGCTTCGGATCGATGCCGGCGTCGCGGCACAGCGCCAGCGCCTCGCCGAGCGCGCCCCAATAGACCACCAGCGGCAGGTTGACGGCGAGCTTGGCGGTCGCACCGGCGCCGGAGGGTCCGACATTGTCGACCCGGCGGCAGAGCTGCGCCAGCACGTCGCGCACGCGCGCGAACGCGGCGGGATCACCGCCGGCGAGCCCGATCAGCTTGCCGTCGCGCGCCGGCCCGACCGTGCCGCTGACCGGGCAGTCGATCACGGCCGCGCCGCGCTCCTGCGCCAGCGCGGCGATGCGGCGGGCGGTCTCCGGCCGGATCGTGCTCATCTCCACGAAGGTCTTGCCGCCGACCGCGCCGGACAGAAGCCCGTCGCGGCCGCCGTAAACCTCGTCGACCGCGGCGTCGTCCATCAGGATGCTGAGCACGACGTCGGCGGCCTGCGCCACCTCGGCCGGCGTGCCGGCCAGCCGGGCGCCGCGCGCCACCAGCGGCTCGGCCTTCTCCGGCGTGCGGTTCCAGACGGTGAGCGTATGGCCGCAGTCGAGCAGCCGCGCCGCCATGGCGCCGCCCATGCGGCCGATGCCGCAAAATCCGATGTGCATTGCGATGTCCCCCGCGCCGCCGTTGCGGCCGCTTTGATCTTACGAAAGCGCACGCGTAAGGGCGACCGGGCCGCAAGGCAAGCCGGACGCAGCGGAGGCGGCGGCGCCTGTTTGCTCTCCCGCTTGCCGGAGGGCGGCGAGCAACGCCGTTGCGAGCCGGGTGAGGGGGACTCACCCGACGTCGCTGCGCTCGGTCGAGCTCTCCCCGAAGGCCGGGAGAGGTGAAGCAAGCAAGCGCGTCAGTCTTCGCCCGGCACCGCGCGCGGGAGGCTCGGCTCGATGTCGGCGAGCGGATGGTTTTCGGCCGCATAGCCGAGCCGGCCGCCCGAATTCCTGCCGGTGGCGCCGGTGTAGTTCGGGCCGCCGCGCCGCCGCGCGATCACTTCGCCCGGCACTGCCGCCGGATTGCAGATGGTGCGGCCGCTGCGCCGGCGGGCGAGGTCGACGTGAATATGGTCGTAGTGGAAGATATTGGAGCCGGGCGCCAGCACGGTGGAGAACTGCTCGCAGGCGCTGGCATGCACGTCGCGCAGGAAGCCCTGTTCCTCGGCGGCGCCGCGCCAGCCGTCCTTGACGGTGATGCGGCGGCCGTCCGCCAGCGTGAACGAGGCGATGTCGAGCGCATTGCCAAAGGCGTGCTCGGAGATCGGCGCGCCGCGCTGCCCGTTCATGCCGCGGCATGAATAGGCGGAAATCTGCTTGATCTCGACCACAGGCTGGCCGAACCAGCGTTCGGCCGCCGGCTGGATCGAGCCCGCCATCCAAGTGTCCAGCGCCGACACCATCGGGCAGGCGAGGGTGGCGGTGGGGGCGATTCCGATCGGCGTCGCCGAAGCGGTGGCGCCGGGTGGCGATGCCGGACCGAGCCGCTGCGGCAGGTCGCGCCCCGGATAGGCCTGCTGGCCGTCGCCTGACTGCGGCGGATAGGACTGCGGCCCGCGCGCCGACGGCGCGCGCACCGGCGGCCGCCCGCCCGGAACCGCATAGGGATCGCTGCCGTCGGGCTGCTCGAGCTGCTCGTCCTCGTCCGGCTCGCCGGCGGGAGGGTCGAACGTCGACGGCTGTCCGCGCTCGTACGGCTCTGCGCTTCGCACCGGAGCCGAGGCCGGCTGCGGCGGCGGAATCGGGAAGCGGCTCCCGACCGCGCCGGGCGGACGCAAGGTCTCCGCATAGCCGAGCGCCGCGATGTCGCCGAGCGCCGAGACCTTGAACGGATACTCGGCGCCGCAGATGCCGGGTCCCTCGATCGGTTTCGATTGGATGATGGCGGCGGTCTGCTTCACCGCCCCCGACTGCAGGCAGGCGAGTTCCGCCTCGCGCCGCCACGGCTCGCGCTCCTGATAGCCGAGCCAGCTGCGACCGCAGCCGGCGAGGGTCAGGAGAGCAGCGGAGCCGACGAAATACAGGGCCACTCCACGCTTCATGCGCGGAGAATGCGGTGCATCTTGTTAAAGATTGCTCAATAACCACACGCGGCCGGCGTTCTGCAGCCGGCGCGGCCGTGGCCATTCCAGGTGCCCGCCGGCTGTGCTATGATGCCTGCGGTACAACGAGCCGATGGGGCCTGCCGTGGACCTTGCCCTGAAGCTGAATGTGCTGGTGGCGTGCGCCGCGTTGACGTTTATCGGCGCCATTCTGCTGGGTGCATTCTGACGCTTGCGAGTCCAACGACAATCGCCTGAACCTCGCTCAATGCTCATCTGGGGTAACAGGACTGAGTAGCGTAACGCCGGAGAGCCTGCTCTCCGGCGATCGCGTTTCGGGCCTGTCGATCGCGTGCCGCGGAGCGCAGCCGTCAGCGCAGCACCCGCGCCGGGTCCTCCTCGTAGGGCGGCGAATAGATCACCAGCACCTTGCAGGGCCGATCGCCGGTGACGGTGAAGACGTGCGGCATGTCGGCCGGGAAGAAGCAGCAGTCGCCGGGGTTAAGCTCCTGCCGCTCGCCGCCGACTTCGGCGACGGCGCGGCCTTCCAGCAGGTAGCAGACCTGCTCGATGCCGGGATGCGCGTGCGGCAGCGCCCCCTTGCCGGGCTCGATGGTGCCGTGCACCACCTCGATGTTGCGGGCGCCGACATTCTTCGGCCCGATCAGGCGGCGGTTGAGCGTGCCGGTGTGGTTGGCGGGCGCGTAGCCGGCCGCGTCGCCGGCGCGCACGAAGTAGCGGCTGCGGGTGGTGGTGTCGGTCATGTGCCGGGTCCTCTCGGCGTGATCACTGCGCCTCGATGCCGGACTGCTTGATCAGCCGCGTCCACAGCACCAGCTGGTCCTGCACGAATTTGCCGAGCTCCTCGGGCGAGGAGGAGAATGCGTCGAAGCCGGCATCGCCGAGCCGCTTCTTCACCTCCTCGCTGTCGATGATCTTGCGCAGTGCGGCATTGAGCTTGTCGACCACCTCCTTAGGCGTTCCGGCCGGCGCGAACAGGCCGCACCAGGACGTGATGTCGTAGTTCTTCACCGCCGCCTCGTTCAGCGAGGGCAGATCCGGCAGCAGCCGCGTGCGCTCGAGGGTGGTGACGGCGAGCGGCCGCAGCTTGCCGGCCTGCATATGCGGAAGCCCGGTGGTGAGGTCGACGAACATCGACGCGATGCGTCCGCCCAGCATGTCGTTGACGGCCGGCGGCGTGCTCTTGTACGGCACGTGCAGCAGGTCGATCCCGGCCGCATGCTTGAGCGTCTCCGCCGCCACGATGCCGGTGCCGTTCCCGCTCGCGATCGTGAGCTTGCCGGGATTGGCTTTGGCGTAAGCGAGAAATTCCGGCATCGTCTTTGCCGGCACGTCAGGCGTGATCACCAGCGCGAAGATGTAGTTGCCGACGCGGCTGACCGGCGCGAAATCCTTGACCGCGTCGTACGGCACGTTCTTGGTCATGCCGGCCGGATTGGCCGAATGGGTGGTATTGGTGGCGGCCAGCAGCGTGTAGCCGTCGGGCGCGGCGCGGGCGACGGTTTGTGCCGCCAGGATGCCGTTGGCGCCCGGCTTGTTCTCCACCACGACGCTCTGTCCCAACGCATTGCTGAGATGCGCGCCGACCAGCCGCGAAACCGTGTCGGTGCCGCTGCCGGCCGCGAACGGCACCACGATGGTGATCGCCTTATTGGGGAAGGTCTGCGCCTGCGCGGCCAAGCTCGGCAGCAGCAGGCAGAGCGCGGCAATAAGCAGGCTCGTATGACGTCGCATTCCATGTCTCCCTCGGTTCAGCCGTCTCGAGGCGGCCGTTACCGTCAGCATAGCATTGTTGATCCGGCCGTCATCCGGAACCCGCCGGCTTGTTCCGCCGTGCCGCCGAGAGGATGCCGAGCGGGGTTTTTGTCTTCCGCCATTCCAGGAAGGTGCCGAGAATGCCTTTCGGCATGTAGATGATGAAGAGCACCAGCAGCAGACCATAGACCGCGGTGTCGAGCGCCAGCGCGGCGGAGCCGAGCCAGGTCTTCAGGAACGCGGAGCTCTGGATGCCGACGCGCAAGCCCTCCGACAGTATCTGCGTGAACACCGCGCCGACGGTGGGGCCGAGCAGCACCCACATGCCGCCGGCGATGACGGCGAACACGATGTTGAGCGACACGCCCAGGCCGGCGATCGTGTCGGGCCCGATATACATCTGATACTGGCCGTAGACGGCGCCGCCGACCGCGCACATCGCGGCGCTCAGCGCCGTGATCTTCAGCTTCTCGCGGGTAACGTCGATGCCGACCGAGGCGGCCGCGTCCTCATCCTGGTTGGCGGCGTCGAGCGCGTAGCGGTCCATGCTGCGGTCGACCCGCAGCCAGATGTAGAGCCCGGCCGCCCACAGTGCGAGCGCGACGTAGTAGGACAGCACCCGGTCGGGCTCGAACTGCATCGCATAGAGCGAGATACCGTCGCCGAGCCGCGCCGGCTGGGTTCCGAGCGAGCCGCCGGTGTAGTCGCGCAAGCCGACGATGCAGAGCCGGATAAATTCGGTGAGCGCCAGCGTCAGCAGCGCGAAATAATGGCCGGTGATGCGCAGCCGGAAGCACGGATAGCCGACCAGCATCGCCACCACGACGGAGACGACGACACCGACCGGAATGCCGAGCCAGGGGGTGAGCCCGGCGTAGTTCCACAGCAGCACGCAGGTATAGGCGCCGATCCCGGTGAAGGCGCCATGCCCGAGCGAGGTGAGGCCGAAGCGGCCCATCAGCGACCAGCCGGTATAGATGAACGCCCACAGCAGGATCTGGATCAGCAGGTGCAGGTAATACTTTTCCGACGACGGGAAGACGTAGCGCACCGCCAACGGCAGCAGCAGCAGCGCGGCAAAACCGACGACCGCCTCGCGCGAGGGCCGGATCACGCGCGGCTCCCGAACAGGCCCTGCGGGCGGATGAACATCATCGCCATGAAGAACAGGAACGCGATGGCGTAGCCCCATTCGGTCGCGAAGCAGGAGCCGCCGACGGCGATGAACTGGCTGATGATGACGGCGGCGATCAGCCCGCCGAGCATGTTGCCGAGGCCGCCGAGCACGCAGATCATGAACACGATCGGGCCGAACTGCAGGCCGATCTGCGGATAGATGTCGTACTGCAGCACCATCAGCACGGCCGCGAGCCCGGCGAGGCCGCCGCCGATCGCGGAGGTGATCAGGTAGATGCGGCGGGCGTCGACCCCCATCAGCGGCATGATCTGCCGGTCCTGCGCGATGGCGCGGATGGCGGTGCCGATATAGGTGCGGCTGAGGAACAGCCAGAGCGCCAAGATGCCGGCGAGCGCGACCGCGAAGGTCAAGAGCCGCGACCAGGCGAACGACATGTCGGCGACAGTCGCGGAGCCGAGCCGGATGCCGACGTTCTTGAACTCGACGCCGAACGCCATGGTGGCGGCGGCCTGCAGGAAGAACAGCACGCCGCCGGTGACCAGCAGCTGGTTGATCGACGCGCTGTCGAGCACCGGCCGGATCACGACGTAGTGCAGGATCGCGCCCGCCAGCGCCACCAGCAGGATGCCGAACAGCGCAGCGACCAGGAACGGCGCGCCGGCCTTGTGGGCGTAGTAGATGCCGTACATGCCGACCATGACGAGCTCGGCGTAGCAGATCCAGACCACGTCGATGACGCCGAACACGAGGTTCAGTCCGAGCGCGAGCAGTGCCAGCAACCCGGCAAGCAGCAGGCCGTTGAGCAGCGCTTCCAGGAAGAAGATGTCGAGCTGGCAGTCCATGGGTTGCTATCCGCTCATGGGGAGGAGCGCCGCACCGCGGCCGCTGCTCAGGATGAGGCCCATGGGTGGGGCGGGCGCGTTCATCAAATCCCCATATACGCGTGGCGGATCTCGTCGCTGGCGAGCAGCTCGCGCGCCGGTCCGCTGGTCTTGATGCGCCCAACTTCGATCAGGTAGGCGCGGTCGACCACCTTCAGGACCTGATTGACGTTCTGCTCGACGATGAGGACCGTGAAACCGTCGGCGCGGATGCGCCGCACCAGCTCGAACACCTGCGCGACCACCACCGGCGCCAGCCCCATCGACGGCTCGTCCAGCAGGATCAGCTTGGGGCCGCTCATCAGCGCGCGCGCGATGGCGCACATCTGCTGCTCGCCGCCCGACATGGTGCCGGCGAGCTGGCGGCGGCGCTCCCTGAGGCGGGGAAACAGCTCGTAGACATAGTCGAGCCGCTCGGCGAATTTTTCGCGCGCGGCCGGAATGAACGCCCCCATCTTGAGATTGCTCTCGACCGAGAGCCGCGGAAACAGCCGGCGGCTTTCCGGCACGTGCGCGATCCCGGTCTCGACGATGCGATGCGGCGCGATCGCGCGCAGCGAAATGCCCTGCATCGTCATCTCGCCGCGGCTCGCCGGCAGCATGCCGGAGATCACGCGCAGCAGCGTGGTCTTGCCGGCGCCATTGGCGCCGATCACCGCCACCGCCTCGCCGGCGTTCACCTGCATGGAGACGCCGAACAGCGCCTGGAAGGCGCCGTAGCCGGCGTCGATGTCGGTGAGGGCGAGCATGGTGCTGATGCCTGCCGTCATGCCCGGGAGCCGGGTCCGGCCTGCGGCCGGTCCGAGCACACGCCGGGGACAAGCCTCGCCGCCGGGGGGACGGCGGCTCGCCCGGCTATCACGGTCCAGCCCGTCTTGCACGCTCGCATCACGCCGCCTCCGCGCCGAGATAGACCTCGACCACGCGGCGGTCGGCCTGCGCGGCAGCCGGCTTGCCGGCGAAGATCACCTCGCCGTGGTCGAGCACCACGACGCGGTCGACCACGCGCATCAGCACGCCCATGATGTGCTCGACCCAGACGATGGTGATGCCGCGCTCGCGCCGGATGCGCTGCAGCATGTCGGCCGCCTGCTCCATCTCGGCATGATCGAGCCCGTTCAGGCTCTCGTCGGCCAGCAGCAGGCGCGGCTGCGTCGCCAGCGCCCGCGCCAGTTCAAGCTTCTTCAGCGCCGCCGCATTCAGCCCGTCGGTGGTGATGTGCGCATCCGCCGGCAGCCCGACGAGGTGCAGCGCCTCTTCGGCGCGCTGCCAGCACTCGGCGCGCGTGGTCGAGCGGTCGCGGCCGAAATAGGCCGAGAGCGCGACGTTCTCCAACAGGGTGAGGTTGCGGAACGGCCGCGGGATCTGGAACGTACGGCCGATGCCGCGGTGGCAGACCCGATCGGGATTGAGCCCGGCGATCTCGCTGCCTGCGAACGTGATGCTTCCGGCGCTCGGCGGATAGAGGCCGGCGACGCAGTTGAAGGTCGTGCTCTTGCCGGAGCCGTTGGGGCCGATCAGGCCGAGGATCTCGCCTTCCTCGACGTCGAAGGCCACGTCCTTCACGGCCAGGAACGCGCCGAACCGCTTGCTCAGGCCGCGAACACTGAGCAGTGGCATTCACCTCTCCCCGCCGGCGGGAAGAGGTGGGAGCAGCTTCGGAGCCGGCTTCACCCGCCTAGCGCGCGTAGGCATGGCCCTTCGGCAGCGGGATGACGGCGTCGACGGTCTTGATCTTCGACGGCCACACCACCTTGGTCTCGCCCTTGACGTATTGCATCACCGCCGGGGTGGAGCGCTCGTTCTGCCCCGCCATCAGGTGCCCGGGCGGGAAGAACTTCACGCCGTAGCCCTGGATGGTGCCGCCCTCCGGAATGTCGGTGTCCAGCGCCGCCTTGCGCAGCGCCTCCGGATCGAAGCCGCCGTACTTCTTGATGGCGCGCGGCAGCACGTCGGTGAGGAAGATCCAGGTCTGGTTGAAGCCCATCGAGACGTGGGTGGGCACCTCGTTGGCGCCGGTTTCGGCCTTGTAGCGTTTCACCATCTCGGCGGTGAGCTCGCCCATGCCGGGGGCCAGCGTCTTCGGATCGAGCAGCTGCGCCGCCACCGGATCGACGTTGTAGACGAAATTCACGTCCTCGCCGAAGGTCTCGATCAGCTTGTCGATCTGGCCGTAGCCGGCGCCGTGGCCGATCAGCGCGCTCCATTTCAGCCCGGCCTCCTTCGACTGGCGCAGAAACAGCGTGATGTCGGGATTGTAGCCGGTGTGCAGGATCACGTCGGGCTGTGCGCGCCGCAGCTTGGTCACCAGCGCGGAGAGGTCGGTGGCGGTCGCGGCGTATCCCTCCTTGTGCACGAGCTGCATGCCGAGCTCCTTGCACTTCGCCTCGTTGCCCATGGCGACGCCGACGCCGTAGGGCCCGTCCTCGTGGATGATGGCGACCTTGACGTCCTTGACCTCCTTGTTGAGCTTCGCCTTCGCGCTCTCGGCGACGAACTCGCACGACGCCTCGCCGAACTGGTCCGAATGCACCTGCGGGCGGAAGACGTATTGCAGCTTCTTGTCCTTGAACACCGCCGAGGCGACGCAGACGTTCGCCCACATGAACTTCTTGGCGGCATCCACCTTGGCGGCGAGCGGCACGCAATGCGCGCTGGAGAACAAGCCCATCAGCACGTCGACCTTGGTCTCGTTCAACAGCCGCTCGGCTTCGTTGATCGCGACGTCGGTCTTCGACTGCGCGTCCGAATAGGTGGCGGCGAGCTTCTGGCCCTCGACGCCGCCGCGCTCGTTGATCATGTCGATGGCGATCTTGGTCGCAATGGCGGCGGGCTTCGAGCCGCCGCCGGCGAACGCGCCGGTGTAGTCGTAGATCACGCCGATTTTGACGTCGGCCTGCGCGGTGCCGATGGCGAGCGCGCAGGCGGCGGCGGCAAGGCTCATTCTCCCCAACAAGCTGATCATGCGTTTCCCCTCCGGCCGCGTTTCGATCCGGCCGTGCTGGGAGCGAGTGTGGGAAGCACACGCGAAACTTGTCAATGGGCGGCAGGCCGGCCGCGGCCGCACCGTTGCGGGGGCCGCGCACAATCCGCTACACCTTTCGGACAACAAGGACCGGGTGAGGAGGAAACCAATGACCACTCCGTTTACGCCGCAAGCCAAGAACCACGCCAATCTCGCGCCGCTGGCTTCGCGGCTCGTGCATGTCAACGACATGCCCTGGGAGCCGATCCGTTACCCGGGCTGCCACGTGAAGACGCTGTTGGTCGACAAGGCCTCCGGTCTGCTCACCGTGCTGTTGAAGATGGACCCCGGCGCCGAACTGCCGGACCACGAGCACGTGATGCTGGAGCAGACCTTCGTGATCGAGGGCCGGCTGGTGGACAAGGACGGCCCGGAATCCGGGCTGTCCTGCGGTCCCGGCGAGTTCGTCTGGCGTCCGGCCGGCAGCCGCCACTCGGCGTGGGCGCCGGAAGGCGGCCTGATGATCGCGATGTTCCTGGTGCCCAACAAGTTCTTCGAGAAGGACGGCCGCGTCGTCGACATGATCGGCGAGGACTGGGGCACCAAGTGGGGCAGCACGCTGAAGCAGGCGTCCTGAATCAGTGACCCCGGCGCGCGCCGTTCCGCGGCGCGCGCTTGGCGGTCTTGCCGGTCGCCGCGCCGTTCGTGCGCTTGGCGCGCGAGCGCGGCGCCTTGGCGTCGCAGTGCGCGCATTTGCAGCCCTTCGGCTCGAGGAACCGCTCGAAGTAGCCGCGGCCGTAGTGGTAGGTGATCTCGTCGCCCGGACGGATCGTCTTGGTCGCGTAGATCTTGATGGTCCCGCGCATGATGTGGGCCTTGGTGTTGGGCCGGCAGGCGTGATTGATGTAGCGCGCCAGGTTGCGGCGGTCGGCGCCGTCGATGGTCCAGCGGCTGTTCAGGTCGAACAGATATTTGGTGTTCATCGTGTCGGCTTGGCTCGACGGGATGCGCTTTCCCCAATACTCCGCGACGAACTCCCCCTTCTTGATCTGGGTGGTGGCGAACAGGCCGAGACCGGTGCGCGCGCGGCCGACGCGGAAGGTTTCGGCTTCGGTTGCTTTCTTGGTGGGCATAAGCATTCCTGAACGCTATTCGGAGCGGGCGCGGAGCCCGCGGTTGAAGGTTGCACGGTGGCGGAAGAGTTCGACGTTACGATCATCGGAGCTGGCCATAACGGACTCACCTGCGCCGCATACCTCGGAATGGCCGGCTTGTCAGTCAAGCTGCTCGAGCGCCGCCCGGTGGTGGGCGGCGCAGCCGTAACGGAGGAGTTCCACCCCGGGTTCCGCAACTCGGTGGCGGCCTACACGGTCAGCCTGCTGAACCCCAAGGTGATCGCCGACCTGCGCCTGCATGAGCACGGCCTGCGGATCGTCGAGCGCCGCGCGCAGAACTTCCTTCCCGCCGCCGACGGCTCTTACCTGCTGACCCGCGACGGCGCCACCGCGGCTGAGATCGCGAAGTTCAGCCAGAAGGATGCCGAGCGGTATCCGCACTTCGACCGCGAGCTCGATGCCATCGCCGACATCCTGCGCGATCTGGTGCTCGAGGCGCCGCCCAACCTGACGTCGGGCTGGAACGCCCGCAGCCTCGCCGAGCTGCTGAAGGCGGCCGCATTCGGCAACCGTTTGCGCCGGCTGCCGGCCGAGCGGGTGCGCGTGCTCTACGACCTGATCACCAAGTCGGCCGGCGAGATCCTCGACGGCTGGTTCGAGAGCGACTTGATCAAGGCGCTGTTCGGGTTCGACGCCGTGGTCGGCAACTACGCGAGCCCCTATGCGTCCGGCAGCGCTTACGTGCTGCTGCATCACGCGTTCGGCGAGGTGAACGGCAAGAAGCGGACCTGGGGTCACGCCATCGGCGGCATGGGCGCCATCACGCAGGCGATGGCGCGCTCCGCCGCCGGCCATGGCGTCAGCATCGAGACCGCCGCGCCGGTGCGCGAACTCTACCTGCAGAATGGCGCCGCCCGCGGCGTGGTGCTGCAGGACGGCCGCGTCATCCGCAGCAAGGTGGTGGCGGCCAACGTCAATCCGCGCCTGCTCTACACCGCGATGGTGGCGCCGGACGCGCTGCCGCCGGAGTTCCTTGACCGCATGCGGCGCTGGCGCTGCGGCTCCGGCACATTCCGGATGAATGTCGCGCTGTCCGGGCTGCCGAGCTTTTCGGCCTTGCCGGGTCGCGAGCCCGCTGACCATCACACCGCCGGCATCATCCTGGCGCCGAGCCTGTCCTACATGGAGCGCGCCTATCACGATGCCCGGCAGCACGGCTGGAGCCGCGAGCCGATCGTCGAGATGCTGATCCCCTCGACGCTCGACGACAGCCTGGCCCCCAACGGCGCGCATGTGGCGAGCCTGTTCTGCCAGCATGTGGCGCCCGAACTGCCGGACGGCAGCTCGTGGCATGCGCATCGCGATACGGTGGCGGACCTGATGATCGACACGGTCGAGCGCTACGCCCCCGGCTTCCGGGCCAGCGTGATCGCCCGCCAGGCGCTGACGCCGCTCGATCTGGAAGAGACATTCGGGCTGACGGGAGGCGACATTTTCCACGGCGCGCTCTCGCTCGATCAGCTGTTCTGGGCGCGGCCGATGCTCGGCTATGCCGACTACCGCGGGCCGCTCGCCGGCCTCTACCATTGCGGCTCCGGCGCGCATCCGGGCGGCGGCGTCACCGGCGCGCCCGGCCACAATGCGGCGCGTGCGATCCTGCAGGACTTTGGCGCAGGACGCCGCTGGCCGTTCGGCCGCCGCGCCGAGCGTATGTCGGCGTCATGAGCCAGGCGGCCGCATCGGCCGGGTCGGAGCGCCGCGGCGCCGCGTTGTCGGTCGATGTCACCGACCTGCTCGAATACCTGGTCGACAACGACATCCTGCACGGCGTGCAGAACGTGGTGATGAGCCTGATCCGCAGCCTGCACGGCCGCGCCGGCGACAGCTGTCGCCTGGTCGGCTTCCATCCGATCTACGGTCGGCCATTCGAGCTCCCATTGGCGGCGCTGCCGGCAGCGACGCTGCAGGGAGTAACGGCATTCAAGGCGCAGCTCGGCATCGACGGGCGCCGCCCGGTGCGGTCGCCGCAGGCGATCCGCAGCCGCCATGCCGGCCGGCCGGTGCGGCAGGCGTTCGAGTTCGCCAAGCACTGGCTGCGCCGCACCGCGCGGCGGCTCTCCACACCCGCGGCGGCGTTGCGGTTCCTGCCGGATACCGGCGGCGCGCGGTTCGCGGCCGGCGACGTGCTGCTGATGCCGGGGCTGAACGTCTGGTATCCCGAGTACAACGCGTTGCTTGCCGGCGAGGCGCGCCGGCAGGGCGCGCACGTCGCCGTGGTCGTGCACGACCTCGGGCCGCTGACGGCGCCGGAATACTTCCCGGCGGAATACACGACCGTTTATCGCGCTTGGCTCGACGGCCTGCTGCCGCATACCGACCTGTTCATCTGCGATTCCGCCTATACGGACAGCGCCTTGCGCCGCCTGCTAGAGGGCCGGGGAGCCGCCATTCCGTCGCGGGTGGTGCCGCTCGCGCATGAGCTCCCGCAACGCGCGGCCGAGCCGGTCCGGCCGCACATCGAGGCGCTGTGCGCAACCGATTTCGTGCTCTGCGTCGGCCGCATCGAGCCGCGCAAGAACTTGACGGCGCTGGTGAAAACCTGGACCGCGCTGGCGCAGTCGCTTGGCCCGGGCATGCCGACGCTGGTGCTGGCGGGGCGCGCCAATTCCCGCGCCGTGGTGGCCGAAATCGAGGCGGCGGCCGCGGCCGCGCCCCGGCTGGTGCGGTTCGCCGAGAGCCCCAACGACAGCGAGCTGGCGCGGCTTTACGGTGCCTGCCGTTTCGCGGTCTATCCGTCGCTGCACGAGGGCTGGGGCCTGCCGGTCGGCGAGGCCGCCTGCTTCGGCAAGCTCACGGCCGCCTCAAGCGCCACCTCGATCCCGGAAGTGGTTGGCCCGCTTGCGGTTTATTTCGATCCGCAGGATGCGGCCGAGATGCGCGGCGTGCTGCACCGGCTGCTCTCGGACCCGGCGGAGTTCGCCGCCTTGCAGGCTCGGCTGATGGCCGCGTTCCGCCCGCGCAGCTGGGCCGAGGTCGCGGCGGCGACGCTGGCCGCGATCGAGGCGCAGTTCGGCGCCACGCCGGCGCGCCCGGACAACGATCGGAACAACCGGAAGAACACGCCGATATCCGACCGGACCGCCCCTTAGTCCGCCTTGTACGCGTTGGTCGGGGTCGCACCTCGTGTCTGACCGGCTCTCACTCCGGCTGGATGCCGGCGGCTTTGACGATCTCGCCCCACTTCTTGGTTTCGGTGTCGACGAAGCTGCGCAGCTCGTCCGGCGTGCTGGTGAGCGGCTCGATGCCGGCGGCGAGCAGCGCGTCCGCGACCGTCTTGTCGGCCATCGCGGCATTCAGCGCGGCGTTGAGCTTGTCGACAATCGGCTTCGGCGTTTTGGCCGGCACGAAGGCGGCGAACCACGCGGTCAGCTCGTAACCCTTGACGCCTTCCTCCGCCATGGTCGGCAGCTCCGGCGCCAGCGGCGAGCGCTGCGCGCTGGAGACGCCGAAGCCCTTCACCTTGCCGGCGCGGATCTGCGGCATGGTGGTGGAGACGTCGGCGAAAACCAGCGAGATCTGCCCGCCCAAAAGGTCGGTGATGGCGAGCGGATTGCTCTTGTACGGCACGTGCAGCATGTCGAAGCCGCCGAGGGTCTTCAGCATCTCGCCGGCGACCCGCGCCGAGGTCGAGCCGCTGCCGAAGGTGAGCTTGCCGGGGTTGGCCTTGCCGTAGGCGATCAGCTCCTGAACGCTGTTGACCGGCACGGACGGATGCACGGCGAGCGCCAGCGTGATGTTGCCTAGCCTGCCGATCGGCTCGAAATCCTTCACCGGATCGTAGGAGAGCTTCTTGAACAGGTTCTGGTTGGAGGCGTGGGTGGTGTTGCTGGTGACCAGCACGCTCAGCCCGTCGGGCGCGGCGCGCGCCACGGTCTGCGCCGCCATCATGCCGCTGGCGCCGGCGACGTTCTCGACCACCACGGTCCAGCCGTTGGCGGCGTTGAGCTTCTGCCCGAGCACGCGCGCCAGCGTGTCGGTGGCGCTGCCGGCGGTGAACGGCACCACGAAGCGGATCGGGCGCGACGGATAGTCCTGCGCGGCCGCGGGCTGCGCCAGCGCGAAGGTGCCGGCGAGGCAGGCGGCAGTCACGACGGATCGCAGCATGGGACACCTCATTGGGCGTGTTGGAACTGGGCCAGCATGTCGGCCGGCAAATCGCGGGTGCTGGCGAGCAGCGCCGCGTCGACGTTCAGCGTGGCGGTGAGCAGGTAGAACGACAGCGACTTGCCGTGGCCGTCGTGGCCGAGGCTCGCGTTGACGCCGCCTTCCAGCACGTCGTCGAGCACGAAGTTGAAGGCGGAGAGCTTCGGCAGCTCGTAACGCACCACCTTGCTCGGCTTGCGCGCCGCGAAGTGCTGCGCGACGCGCTCGGCGGTGAGCTGTTCGGCCAGCGTCGGATAGAATGCCGGATCGCGGCACACCACCGCGACATTGAGCCGGTTGCCCTTGTCGCCGGTGCGGGCGTGCGCGAGCCGGTAGAGCGGGACCTCGACGCTGCGGTTCATGCGCGGTCTCCCACGAACCATACGCGAGGCGTGACGCGCTCGCGCTCGATCAGGCAGGACGCGCTGGCGAGCCGCGGCGTCAGATAGCGGCGCACGCCGGCGCCGCCGGCCGGGCCGGCGCAGTAGAGCGACTCGACCTCGTCGAGCATCAGCGCGATGCGGGCGCGGTCGGCGTCCTGCGCGGCGAAGCGCAGCCGCACCTCGGCGGGCGCGGCATCGCCGGGCTGCGGCAGGTTGCCGAAAATGCTGTCGACCCCGATGGCGTCGACCCGCATGGCGAGCTCCGGCGCGCGCCGCCGCAGCCGCTTGGTCACGGCGTCGGCGGCGAGCCGCGCCCGGGCGCGGGCGTTCGGCCCGGCATAGGAGATCTCCGCTTCGCCAAGAAATCCGCTCTCGATGAACACGGTCGCCTTGAGCGTGTCCGGGCGCGGCTTGCCGGCGGCGCGGGTGACGCGCATGCGGTCGCCGCCGTCCTCCGCCAATTCCACGTCTGTGACGTCGAGCACGACGTCGGGGGTGAGATAGGCGGCGGGGTCATGCACCTCGTAGAGGATCTGCTCGGTGACGGTGCGGCGGTCGACCAGGCCGCCGGTGCCGGCCGGCTTGGTCACCACCATCTCGCCGGAGGCGGCGATCTCGGCGATCGGATAGCCGACCTCGTCGAAGTCCGGCACGTCCTTGACGCCCGGATCGGCGAAATAGCCGCCGGTGACCTGCGCGCCGCATTCCAGCAGGTGGCCGGCGAGCGTGCCGGCGGCGAGCCGCCGCCAATCGGTCCAGTCCCAGCCGTGCGCATGCACCAGCGGCCCGAGCGCGAGCGACGGATCGGCGACGCGGCCGGTCACCACCACGTCGGCACCGGCGTCGAACGCCTGCGCGATTCCCTCGGCACCGAGATAGACATTGGCGGCGACCACCTGCGGATCGCCGTCGAGCACGCGGCCGGCGGTCTCGCGCGCCTGCAGCTCGGCGGCGGTGAAGCTCTCGCTGAGGTCGTCGCCTTCCACCACCGCGATGCGCGCCTGCGGGAAGCCCGCCTCGCGCGCCCATTCGGCGATCCGCAGCGCGGCCGCGCCCGGATTGGCGCCGCCGAAATTGCCGACGATGCGCACCCCTGCGCGCAGCGCCGGGCCGAGCGCGTTCGGCAGCATGCGCTCCAGTGCCGGGCTGTAGCCGCGCGACCGGTCGCGCCGCTTCTCCAGCTGGCAGAGCGCCAGCGTGCGCTCGGCCAGCGTCTCGAACATCAGGAAGCGCGGACCCGAGTGCCGCGCCAGCTCGGCCAGAATCGGCAGCGAGGCGTCGCCGCGGTCGCCCGCGAAGCCTGCCGCGCAGCCGATCCTGACGACCTCGTTCATGGCTCCCACTCCTCATCCCGAGGGCGCTGCGCCGCAGCGCGTCTCAAGGGAGCATGTCTGGATACGGGCAGCTCCTCAGGGTGAGGGGCTGGGGCACATCAAACCCCGAACGTCTTGCTGTAGCGCTGCTTGAGCTCCTCGGTCTGCGCCTCGACGGCGGCCGGATCGCTCTTCAGCACTTTGATCGTGTCGAGCGGCGTGTGGCCGGGCTTCTCCTTGACCAGCGCATGGAACGAGCGCTGCGCGTAGGTGTGCGGCAGCATCTCCTGCGCCTCGGCGCTGAAGAAGAAGCTCTGCAGGAGCCGCGCCGCGTTCGGGTTGGGCGCGCTGCGGAAGATGCCCTGCGGCACGATGATCAGCGGCGAGCCCTCGGTGGCGTAAACCACCTCCACCGGATGGCCGGCCTCCTTCAACAGGATCACGCTGTAGTCGTTGCCGTCGGCCTGCACGGCGCGCTCGCCGAGCGAGAGCTTCTTGGGCGGATCGGCGGCCGACTGCACCTGCATGATGCGCTGCTGCGCCAGCTTCTCGAAGAACTCCCAGCCGAGCGCCTTGTTGAGCGCAAACGTGGTGGTGAGGATGGCGCCGCTGTAGCTGGGATGCGCCTTGACGATCTTGCCCTTCCATTTCGGGTCGAGCAGGTCGGCGTAGCTTTTGGGCGCGTCCTCGGGCTTCACCAGCTTGCTGTTGTAGCCGATCACGCTGAGCCAGGCGCACACCGTCGCCCACATCCCGTCGGCGTCCTTCTGGTCGGCTGGAAAATGCTTGGCGACGTCCTCCGGCAGATACGGCTCGATCCAGTTGTTCTTGCGCCAGACCAGGAAGTGCGCCGGATCGGTGCTGCAGACCACGTCGACGTTGTGGATGCGGCTGTCCATCTCCTGCCCGACGCGCTGAAATACCCGCTCGGCGCCGGAGCGTTCGATGCGCACCTGGATGCCGGGATATTTCGCCTCGAACGCCTTGGCGAATTTCTCCGCGATCTGCAGCTCGGTGGCGGTGTAGAACGAGACCTTGCCTTCCTTGCGCGCCGCCTCGATCAGCGCCGGCGTTATCGCGCTCGGTTCCGGCGCCGCCGCGCGCAGCGGCGCGGCGAACAGCGTGCCGGCGGCGAGCGCCGCGGAGCCCTTGAGCACGCCGCGACGGGACAGCATTGTGCCGTTCATGCGTTTCCTCTCTCGCCTTGTTATGGCCAGAGCCTAGCCGACCGGCGGAGAAAGAACAGGCCCATGCGCATCCTGCTGACCCACACGCCCGACATGCTGCGCAACTATTATGGCGAGCGCGCCGTCGCCGCTTTGCGGGAGCTCGGCGAGGTGCGGCTCAATCACGGCGAGGCGGTTCTGGATGCGGATGCGCTCGCCGCGGCCGCGCGCGGCTGCGAGATCGTCGTCTCCGACCGGCAGACGCCGGGACCGGCGGAGTTCTTCGCGCAGGCGCCCGACGTGGTGGCGTTCCTGCGCTGCGCGGTCGACATCCGCAACATCGACCTGGCGGCGGCGAGTGCCGCCGGCGTGCTGGTGACGCAGGCGACGCCGGGCTTCGCCGCCTCGGTCGCCGAGATGGCCATCGGCTACATGGTGGACCTGTCGCGGCGGATCACCGCCTCGGTGATCGACTATCGCGCCGGCCGGCTGCCGCAACCGCATATCGGGCGGCAGCTCAAAGGCGCCACCGTCGGCATCATGGGCTATGGGGTGATCGGCGAGTATCTGGCGCGGCTGTGCGTCGCGCTCGGCATGCAGGTGCTGGCGAGCGATCCGTTCCGGCGCATCGCCGAGCCGGGCGTGACGCAGGTCGAGCTGGCCGAGCTGCTGGCGCGCTCCGACCACGTCGTCTGCCTGGTGGTGGCGAATGCCGAGACCGAGAACCTGATGGATGCGGCGGCGTTCGCGCGGATGCAGCCGACGGCGTTCTTCATCAACCTGTCGCGCGGCAATCTGGTCGACGAGAACGCGCTCGCGCGCGCACTCGACGCCGGGCACATCGCCGGCGCCGCCATGGATGTCGGCCGCGCGGCGGACCAGCAGCCGTCACCGTCGCTGGCGGCGCGCGACGACGTGATCGCGACGCGGCACATCGCCGGCCTCACGCCGGAAGCGGTCGAGCACCAGGCCTTCGACACGGTCGAGCAGGTGCGGGCGCTGGCGGCCGGCCGCGTCCCGCCGCATGCGGTCAACGCCGCCGCCGCGCATCGGCTGTCACGGCTGCGGCGCTGAAAGCCGCTCCGACCGAAAGTTACGTCGCGTCCGCATGGGCGGCGATCACCGCCTCGCCCATGCGCCGCACGCGCTCGCTCAAACCCTCGGCGCCGACGCTCTGCGCGGTGATGCGGGCGCCCTCGATCAAGAGCCCGAGCTCGTCGGCGAGCGCTTCCGGCTCGCGCAACCCGGCCGCGGCACAGAGCGCCGCCAGCCGGTTGCGGTGCGCGACCTTGCATTCCTCGATCACGCGCCGGGCCGGGTGATCCTTCTCGGGCAGCTCGACCGCGGCGTTGGCGAGCGCGCAGCCGCGCTCGTTGCCGGCGGCGGCGTGCGCCGCCATGTCGGCGAGCCAGGCCCGCAGCTGCGCGCGCGGGTCGGCCGGGTGCATTTCGGCCAACCGGGCCCAGCAGCCTTCGCCGGCCTTGGCGGCCTGGCGCAGATATTCCGCCACCAGCTCGTCCTTGGAGGTGAAGTGCCGGTAGAGCGTCATCTTGTTGGTGCCGGCGGCTTCCGCGATCGCGTCCACCCCGACCGCCCGGATGCCGTGCCGGTAAAACAGGTCGGCGGCCGCATCGAGCAGCCGCTGCCGCGGCGGCATGCGGTCGTCCCTCGGAGCAGCGATTTGGGTGGCCATCTCGAAACCTCTTGACACGGGTGTTACCGGTCAGTAACTAGCATGTAGTGTTACCGGTCAGTACCACAAGCCGCACCGTTTGTCACGCACTGCGAACCCTGAGCCTAAAAGGAGCCAGACCATGACGACCACCCAAGCCGCCGCCCGCCAATCCACCCGCGTCGAGGACCAGGATCTGTTCGTCCCGTACCGGCTCGGCGACCTCGAACTCAAGAACCGCATCGTGATGGCGCCGATGACGCGCAGCCGCGCGCTCGACGGCAATGTCCCGAACCCGCTCGCCGTCGAGTATTACACGCAGCGCGCCTCCGCCGGCCTGATCATCACCGAGGCGACGCAGGTGAGCCCGCAGGGGATCGGCTACATCCGCACCCCCGGCATCCATACCGGTGAGCAGTATGCCGGCTGGAAGCGCATCACCGAGGCGGTGCATGCCGCCGGCGGCAAGATCTTCGCCCAGCTCTGGCATGTCGGCCGGGTCTCGCATCCGGACTTCCACGGCGGCGCGCTGCCGGTGGCACCCTCGGCGATCGCGGCCGAAGGCGACGTGTTCACCTCCAAGGGTCCGACCAAGATGGTGACGCCGCGCGCGCTGGAAACGAGCGAAATCCCCGGCATTGTCGAGCAGTTCCGCCACGGCGCCTCGGTCGCCAATGCGGCCGGCTTCGACGGTGTCGAAATCCACGGTGCCAACGGCTACCTGCTGGACCAGTTCCTGCGCGACGGCTCCAACCGGCGCGGTGACGCCTATGGCGGCAGCCTGCATAACCGCACGCGGCTGCCGCTGCAGGTGACCGAGGCGGTGATGGACGTCTGGGGGCCGGGGCGCGTCGGCTACCGGGTGTCGCCGAACTTCTCCGGGCAATCGATGTCGGACTCGAGCCCGGTCGAGACCTTCTCGTATCTGGCCCGCGAACTCGCCGCGCTCAAGCTCGGCTACCTGCACGTGATGGAGCCGGTCGCCGGTCAGATGGCGACGCCCGCAGCCGCGCGCATCGCGCCGGTGCTGCGTCGCGTGTTCGGCGGCACGTTGATGGTCAACGGCGGCTATGACGCCGCCACCGCGAGTGCCGCGATCGGGCGCGGCGAGACCGACCTGGTCGCGTTCGGCGTGCCGTTCCTCGCCAATCCGGACCTGCCGCATCGCTTCCGGGCCGGTGCGCCGCTCAACGCGCCGGACTTCGCGACCTTCTACACCGGCGAGGAGAAGGGCTACACCGACTACCCGGTGCTGGAATCCGCCGCGGCGTAGAGCGCGCGTGCTTGGTGTGCGCATGACGGCGAGCCCGCGTAGCCGTACGGTTGCGCGGGCCGCGCCAACGCGCGCAATCGGGAGGAAACCAATGCTGGTGCGTGTCGCGGTCCTGGCGCTGCTGGTCTTTGCCTGCGCCTCCGCGTTGGCGCAGACGCCGCCCACACAGGAAGAGCTGGCGGCGTATCGCGGACCGCATGCCGCCGCGGCAGCCGGCGACGTCGAGGCGATCCGCCGCGCTGCCAAGCCGGAGCTGAATGCGCGCGACCGCAACGGCCGCACGCCGCTGCACGTCGCGGCGTTCCAGCGCCACGGCGTCGCCGCGCAGGCGCTGATCGCGGCCGGCGCCGATCCGGCGCTGCTCGACAACCAGCGCTACGACGCGGTGACGATCGCGGCGGTGGCGGACGACGTGCCGACCTTGCAGGCGCTGCTGGCGGCCGGCGCCAGCGCCAAGCTGGTCACCAGCATCTACGACGGCACCGCGCTGATCGCGGCCGCGCATCTCGGCCACGACGGCGTGGTGCAGGAATTGATCCGCGCCGGCGCACCGCTCGACCATGTCAACAATCTCGGCTGGACCGCGCTGATCGAGGCGGTGATCCTCGGCGACGGCGGTCCGCGCCACACCGAGACCGTGCGGGCGCTGGTCGCCGCCGGCGCACGCCGCGACCTCGGCGACCGTTCCGGCGTGACGCCGCTGCAGCACGCCAAGTCGCGCGGCTACGATAAGATCGTCGAGATACTGAGCACCGCCCGTTAGCCTGTCCGCAGCAACACTGCATCCTCACCCTGAGGAGCATCGCGAAAGCGATGCGTCTCGAACCGCGGTCGTTCGCGACGCACGGCTGCGCAGCGCTCCCTAGGATGAGGGAAAGCGCCGTGACGCCCGCGCCCATCATCGTTACACTTCGATTGCACAAACCCACGAGAGAAACACGATGCGCGCACCGCTTGGCGTGATCGCGTTGGCGTTGGCGGGCCTCACCGCCTGCGGCGAGACGCCGCCGCCGGCGCCGCAGGTGCGGCCGGTGCGCACCGTCACGGTGGAGAAGCGCACCGCCGGCGAGCCGGTCGCGCTCACCGGACAGGTGAAGGCGCAGGACGAGGTCAGCCTTGCGTTCCGCATCGACGGCAAGCTGATCGAGCGGCCGGTCAACGTCGGTGACCGCGTCTCGGCCGGGCAGGTGGTCGGCAAGCTCGATCCGCAGAACGAGCAGAATGCGCTGCGCTCGGCGCAGGCCGACCTCGCCGCCGCGCAGGCGGCGCTGACGCAGGCGCAGGGCACCGAAGGGCGGCAGCGCGAACTCTTGCAGAAGGGCTTCACCACCCGCGCGCAGTACGATCAGGCGCTGCAGCAGTTGCAGACCACGCAGTCGCAGGTCGAATCCGCGCAGGCCAAGCTGCGCACCGCGCAGGACCGGCTGAGCTACACCGAACTGCATGCCGACGCGCCCGGTGCCGTCACCGCCAAGGGCGCGGAGCCCGGCGAGGTGGTGCGCGCCGGCCAGATGGTGCTGCAGGTGGCGCGGCAGGGCGGCCGCGACGCGGTGTTCGACGTGCCGGGGCCGCTGATCCGCGCCGGCAATCCCGGCGAGGTGGAAGTCTATCTGCCGGAGAATCCGAACGTGCGTACCACCGGGCGCGTACGCGAGGTCTCGCCGCAGGCCGATCCGGTCACCCGCACGCATCAGGTGAAGGTCGGCCTCACCGATCCGCCGCCCGGGATGCTGCTGGGCGCCACCGTGGTCGGCCGCATCACCCTCAAGGGCGAGCCGGCGATCGAGATACCCGCCACCGCGCTGACGCAGGCGAACGGCAAGCCCGCCGTCTGGGTGGTCGACAAGGCGACCGGGACCGTCAGCCTGCGGCCGGTCGAGATCGCGCGCTACGACGCCAACTCGGCGATCGTGTCGAGCGGGCTGCAGGAGGGCGACATCGTGGTCACCGCCGGCGTGCAGGCGCTGCGGCCCGGACAGAAGGTGAAGCTGATCGGCCCGCAGGCATGATGGGCGCGTTCAATCTGTCGGACTGGGCGATCCGCCACCGCTCGCTGGTCTGGTTCTTCCTGATCGTGATCGTGGCGGCCGGCGTGCTCTCCTACACGCGGCTCGGCCGCAATGAGGACCCGGCCTTCACCATCAAGACCATGGTGGTGCAGGCGGCCTGGCCGGGCGCGTCGATCGACGAGACGCTGGCGCAGATCACCGACCGGATCGAGAAGAAGCTGCAGGAGACGCCGTATCTCGACTTTATCCGCAGCTACACGGTGGCGGGCCAGACCACCGTCTTCGTCAACCTGAAAGGCAGCACGCCCGCCCGCGAGGTGGCGAACGTCTGGTACCAGGTGCGCAAGAAGATCGGCGACATCCGCGGCAGCTTCCCGCAAGGCATTGTCGGTCCCGGCTTCAACGACGAGTTCGGCGACACCTATGGCATCATCTACGCCTTCACGGCCGAGGGTTTCACCCAGCGCGACCTGCGCGACCGGGTCGAGGCGGTGCGCTCGACGCTGCTGCAGGTGGAAGACGTGTCGAAGATCGACATCTTCGGCACGCAGGACGAGCGCATCTACATCGAGTTCTCGGTGCAGCATATGGCCGGGCTCGGCATCGACCGGCAGGCGCTGGTGCGCGCGCTGCAGGCGCAGAACGCGATCGCGCCGGCCGGGGTGGTGCAGACCGCCGACGAGAAGATCATGGTGCGCGTCAGCGGCGCCTTCCAGTCGGAAGAGGACCTGCGCAAGGTCAACTTCGTGGCCGGCGGCCGGCTGTTTCGACTCAGCGACATCGCCACCGTCACCCGTGCCTATGCGGATCCGCCACAGCCGATGTTCCGCATCAATGGCCAGTCGGCAATCGGCATCGCGATCGCGATGCGCGACGGCGGCGACATCCTGTCGCTCGGCAAGAACATCGAGGCCGCGATGGCGAAGCTCACGGCGGAGCTGCCGGTCGGCATCGAGCCGCGGCTGGTCGCCGAGCAGCCGGCGGTGGTGAACGAGGCGGTGCACGAATTCATGAAGGCGCTGTGGGAGGCGATCGCGATCGTGCTGGCGGTGAGCTTCATCAGCCTCGGCATGCGTGCCGGCGCGGTGGTGGCGGCCTCGATCCCGCTGGTGCTGGCGATGGTGTTCGTCGCCATGGAGATCTTCCGCATCGACCTGCAGCGGGTCTCGCTCGGCGCGCTGATCATCGCGCTCGGGCTCCTGGTCGACGATGCCATGATCACGGTCGAGACCATGGTGACCAAGCTGGAGGAGGGGTGGACCAAGGCGCGCGCCGCCACCTTCGCCTATACGTCGACGGCGTTCCCGATGCTGACCGGCACGCTGGTGACGGTCGCCGGCTTCGTGCCGATCGGCTTCGCCCGCAGCGCCGCCGGCGAATACACGTTCTCGCTGTTCGCGGTGGTGGGAATCGCGCTGATCGCCTCGTGGTTCGTCGCGGTGATCTTCGCCCCGCTGATCGGCGTCACCATTCTTTCGGACAAGCGCCAGCATGCGCACGCGGCCGAGCCGGGCCGCGTCATGCGGGTTTTTCGTCGGGTGCTGGTCGGCGCCATGCGGATGCGCTGGGTCACCATCGCGGCGACGCTCGCGCTGTTCGCGCTCTCGCTTTTCGGGATGCGGTTCGTGCCGCAGCAGTTCTTTCCGTCGTCGGACCGGCCGGAGCTGCTGGTCGACCTGAAGCTGGCGCAGAACGCCTCGATCTATGCGACCGGCGACGCCGCCGGCAAGCTCGATGGGCTGCTGCGCGACGACAAAGATATCGACCGCTGGTCGACCTATATCGGGCGCGGCGCCGTGCGCTTCTACCTGCCGCTCAACGTGCAGCTGCCCAACGATTTCTTCGCGCAGGCGGTGATCGTGACGAAGAGCCTGGAGGCGCGCGAGCGCGTCCGCGCGCGGCTGGAAGCGGCACTGCCGGAGGCGCTGCCCAACGTGGTGGTGCGCATCTCGGCGCTGGAAATGGGGCCGCCGGTCGGCTGGCCGGTGCAGTATCGGGTGAGCGGGCCGGACGCCGCGCAGGTGCGCGAGATCGCCTTCCGGGTGGCGCAGGCGATGGCGGAGAACCGCAACGTCGATAAGGTGAACTTCGACTGGATCGAGCCGGCGCGGACGCTGCGCATGCGGGTCGACCAGGACCAGGCGCGGCTGCTCGGCATCAGCTCGGAGCAGCTGGCGCAGGCGCTCAACACCGTCGTCTCCGGCATCACCATCACGCAGCTGCGCGACGGCATCTACCTGATCGACGTGGTGGCGCGCGCGGCTCCGGAGGATCGCATTTCGGCGTCGACGCTGCGCACGCTGCAGATCCCGCTGGCGAACGGCCGCACCGTCCCGCTGATGCAGATCGCCTCGGTCGATTACGGGCAGGAGCTGCCGCTGATCTGGCGGCGCGACCGGCTACCGACGTTGACCGTGCAGGGCGACGTGATCGGCAACGTGCAGCCCGCGACCGTGGTGCAGGCGCTGCAGGGAAGGATCGACGAGCTCAATCGCACGCTGCCGGACCGCTACCGCATCGCGCTCGGCGGCACGGTGGAGGAAAGCACGCAGTCGCAGGCGTCGGTCGCCGCGGTGGTGCCGCTGATGCTGCTGCTGATGATGGCGATCCTGATGATCCAGCTGCAGAGCTTCCAGCGGCTCTTCCTGGTGCTGAGCGTGGCGCCGCTCGGGCTGATCGGCGTGGTGGCGGCGCTGCTGCTGGCGGGCAAACCGCTCGGCTTCGTCGCCATCCTGGGCGTGATCGCGCTGATCGGCATGATCGTGCGCAATTCGGTGATCCTGGTCGACCAGATCGAGACCGAGATCGCCCACGGCCGCAGCCGCTGGGATGCCGTCGTGGAGGCGACGCTGCACCGCTTCCGGCCGATCCTGCTCACGGCCGCGGCCGCGATTCTGGGCATGATCCCGATCGCGCCGACGGTGTTCTGGGGGCCGATGGCCTACGCCATCATGGGCGGGCTCGCGGTCGCCACCGCGCTCACGCTGGTGTTCCTGCCGGCGCTCTACGTCGCCTGGTTCCGCGTCAAGGAGCGGGAGGAGGAGCGGGCTCGAGAGCCCGCTCCGGCGTCGGCTTGAAGCGTCAGGAGCGCGCTTAGGTCAGCGCCTTCAACAGGTTCTCGGCGCTGGTCAGCTCCACCTTGCCGGGCGCCTCTTCGACGCTGAGCTGCTTCACCACGCCGTCGTCCACCACCATGGCGTAGCGCTTGGAGCGGGTGCCGAGCCCGTTGCCGGAACCGTCGAAGGTCATGTCGATCGCCTTGGCGAACTCGCCGTTCCCGTCGGCGAGGAATTCCACCTTGCCGGCGGCACTGGAAGCGTCCTTCCACGCGTCCATGACGAAGTGGTCGTTGACGCCGGTGACCGCGATGGTGTCGACGCCCTTCGCCTTGATGGCGGCCGCGTTCTGGATGAAGCCGGGGAGGTGGCTCTTGTGGCAGGTGCCGGTGAAGGCGCCCGGCACGCCGAACAGCACCACCTTCTTGCCCTTGAAGATATCGTCCGTGGTCTTCCAGGCCGGCCCTTCGGCCGTGGTGACGCGGAAGCGCGAGCTCGGAATGCGGTCGCCGACTTTGATGGCCATGATGTTTCCTCTGGTTGAGATGAAGGCGGCGCCGGCGCGACGCAGGTGCCGTCGCCGGCAGGGCGCGTAAGTTAGCGCGCCGACGGATTTAGTCGAGAGTGAACGGCACCTGGATGGCACCATCCTCGGAGACCGCCGTGAGCGTGATGCGCGCGCCGCGCGGATCGGTGTCGGGCGGCATGCCGTCGATCTCGAACGCGAAGCGGCGTAAGCCCGCCGGAGCCCCGTCGACTGGTTCCGGCAGCGGCAGGCTCCAGTCGGCGCGCGGTCCTTCGGCGAACAGGTCGAGCGTCTTGGCGTCCTTGGCGGCGATATCGACCACCACGCGCGGCTTGCCGCCGCCCGCTTCCTGCCGCACCGCGACGATCGCCAGCGGGCCGGCGGCGCCGAGCGCCGCCGGCTTCGGCACGAGCGCCTCGCTGGCGCGCAGCGCGTCGTCGTGCGCGGTCGGGCGCTTGCCGTCGAGGGTGAGCTCGAGTTGCGCGTCGACCGGCACGCAGAGCTTCTCGCACACGGCATAATCGAGCTTCAGCTTGACCGACGCCGGCGCGTTCGGGTCCTGCGGCGTGATCCGCAGCGGCAGGATCAGGTCCTGCGTGTAGCCGATGGAGAATTGGCCGGCGTCCTCGAAGCGGCGCGGCGCCGGAAACAGCACCTCGACGTCCTTGACGTTGCGCGAGCCGCTGAAGTCGAAGCGCGGCGGCACGCCGGCGTCGCCCGGATAACGCCAATAGGTCTTCCAGCCGGGCACGAGCTGCAGCTCGATGCCGGCGCGCAGCACACGTTTCCCGTCATGCCGGGTTGCGGCGCCGGCCACCAGGCGGGCGGCGGAACGGTCGCCCTTGTCCCATTCCGAGGCTTCGGCCGCCTGCGCCGCCTGCGTCGCCGTGCACGCCAAAAAGGCAACTGCCGCAATGCTGCGCAACAAAGAGAGATGGAACGCCGGAGCGGTCATCGCGTTCCTTTAGTTGCGTCGCACACCGTCGGCCATTGAAATGCTCGTGATCGACGGCTGCTTTCCAATCCACCGCCATTCGAGGTAACGTCGTCCCATGCGACTGGACCGCAAGAAGTCGAAACGTTCCGCCCGCGGCTATCTCGACGGGCAGATGCTGATTGCGATGCCGTCGATGGAAGACGAGCGTTTCACCCGCACCCTGATCTATGTCTGCGCGCACTCGACCGAGGGCGCGATGGGCATCGTGGTCAACCAGCCGGCGCCGCATATCAACTTTCCGGATCTGCTGGTGCAGCTCGAAGTGATCCCGGCCGCCGACCGCATCCAGCTGCCGAGCGGCGCCGAGACGATGCGCGTGCTCAAGGGCGGGCCGGTGGAGACCGGGCGCGGCTTCGTGCTGCACACGGCCGACTTCTTCCTCGAGGACTCGACCCTGCCGATCGACGACGGCGTCTGTCTGACCGCGACGCTCGACATCCTCAAGGCGATCGCCAAGGGGAGCGGGCCGGCCAACGCCGTGCTGGCGCTCGGCTATGCGGGCTGGGGCGCCGGCCAGCTGGAAAACGAGATCCAGGGCAACGGCTGGCTGCATTGCGCGGCCGACAGCGACCTCATCTTCGGCGGCGACACCGAGTCGAAGTACGAGCGCGCGCTGCGCAAGCTCGGCGTCAATCCGGCGATGCTGTCGAGCGTCGCCGGCCACGCTTAGGGACTTTGCCAGGACATATCCCGCGATGACGGGGAGTGCGCAGCGCTACTGCGCCGCCTCGTAGGCGTGCGAGGAGAGGAAGTCCTGCGCCTCGCGCGCTGTCATCGGCTCGCCGAACACGTAGCCCTGCGCGTATTCGCAGCCGAGCTGGTAAAGCTCGACCGCGTCGGAATCGGTCTCGGCGCCCTCGGCGACCACTTCCATGCCGAGGTCGTGCGCGAGCGCGATGATCGAGCGCAGGATCACCGGGCGCTTGCCCTTGCTGCCGGCGCGCACGAACGACTGGTCGATCTTGATCGTGTCGAACGGGAAGCGCTGCAGATAGGCGAGCGAGGAATGTCCGGTGCCGAAATCGTCGAGCGCGAGGCCGGCGCCCAACTCGCGGATCCGCTGCAGCAGCTGCGCGGCGTGCTCGGGGTTCTCCATCACCAGGGACTCGGTGAGCTCGAGCTTGAGCGAACCGCGCGCCAGGCCGGAGCGCGCCAGCACCGTGCGCAGGTCGTGGATCAGGTCGTGTCGCAGCAGCTGCCGCGATGAGACATTCACGCTCGCGAAGATCGGCTCGCGCGAGCGCGCGGCGCGCTGCCACTGGCCGAGCTGGCGGGCGGTGCGCTCCAGCACGAACAGGCCGAGATCGACGATGAGCCCGATCTCCTCCGCAACGCCGATGAATTCCGCCGGCGACATGCGGCCCATCTTGGGATGGTCCCAGCGCGCGAGCGCCTCGAAGCCCGCCACCGAGCGGTCCTCCAGGCGGATGATCGGCTGGTAAAGGATCGTGATCTCGTCGCGCTCGATGGCGCGCCGCAGCTCCGACTCGAGCGTCAGCCGGTCGGTCTTGCGGGCCCGCATGGCGGCCTTGAACACCTCGATGCGATCGCCGCCCATGCGCTTGGCATGGTACATCGCGAGTTCGGCGTCCTTCACCACCTCCTCGGTGCGATGGTTCTGGCCGTCGCCCAGCGCCAGCCCGATCGACGCGGTCAGGAAGATCTCGCGGTCATTGAAGGCGATCGGCGCGCGCAGGGTGCGCCGGATGGTCTCGGCAAAGGCGATGATGCGGGTCGGGTCCTTTTCGGACAGCAGGATGAGCCCGAACTGATCGCCGGCAAGCCGTGCCAGCGTGTCCTGCGGCTTCAGCAACCGTCCGAGACGGCGCGCCAGCGTGAGGAGGATGGAGTCGCCGACCGCGATACCGACCGAGTCGTTGACCTGCTTGAAGCGGTCGAGATCGACCACGATGACGGTCTGCCGGATATTGCTGTCCGCATTGGCGAAGGCGATGACCGCTTCCAGCCGGTCCAGGAACAGTTGCCGGTTCGGTAGGCCGGTGAGGTTGTCGTGCACCGCATCGTGCAGCAGCCGCTCTTCCGCGGTCTTGAACTCGGTAACGTCGGTCAGGGTGCCGACCAGCCGGACCACCTCGCCGTCGGAGCCGACGACC
>DASWSO010000137.1:0-2149 GCA_036402635.1 Xanthobacteraceae bacterium | reverse complement strand
TTGCGCGGCGGCGCTCGCGGTCCAGCGGGTGATCAAGCGCGACGCGCTGATCGACAATGTGAAGGCGATGGGCGCGCGGCTGCACCGCCGCCTTTCGGAGCGCTTCGACAATCACCCTTATGTCGGCGACATTCGCGGCCGCGGCCTGTTCCAGGCGATCGAGCTGGTGGCGGATCGCTCCGGGAAGCAGCCGTTCGATCCCGGGCTCAAGCTGCACGCGAAAGTGAAAGCCGAAGCGATGGCGCGCGGGCTGATGGTCTATCCGAGCGGCGGCACCGCCGATGGCAGCGCCGGGGATCACGTCCTGCTGGCGCCGCCTTTCATCATCGACGCGCAGGAGATCGACACGGTGGTCGAGCGGCTCGGCGATGCCGTGGACGCCGCCATGCCGGCGTGACAGCGCCCGCGGTTGGTATAGTCTTCGACTTCAACCTCACGGGAGGGTTTTCGAATGTTCAAAGGTCTCGTTGCGCGGCGCGGCCTCGCGTCCACCGCTTTGATGTTCGGCTTGGCGCTCGCAGCCGAGCCGGCGCTCGCCCAGCAGCAGCGCTTCGCGACCATCGGCACCGGCGGCGTCACCGGCGTTTATTACGCGGTCGGCGGCGCCATCTGCCGGCTGATGAACAAGGACCGGCAGAAGACCGGCATCCGCTGCTCGGTCGAGTCGACCGGCGGCTCCGTGTTCAACGTCAACGCCATCAGCAGCAACGAGCTCGACTTCGGCATGAGCCAGTCCGACATCGAGTTCAACGCCGTCAAGGGCGAGGGCCAGTTCAAGGGCAAGACGGTCGGCGACCTGCGCGCGGTGTTCTCGGTGCATCCGGAGCCGTTCACCGTGCTGGCCCGCAAGGAAGCAAACATCGCCAAGTTCGAGGACTTCAAGGGTAAGCGCTTCAACGTCGGCAACCCGGGCTCCGGCACGCGCGCCTCGATGGAGCAGTTGCTGGCCGAGATGAACTGGAAGCTCGCCGACTTCTCGCTTGCTTCCGAGCTGAAGGCCGACGAGCAGGGCCCGGCGCTCTGCGACAACAAGATCGATGGCTTCTACTACGGTGTCGGCCACCCCTCGGCCGCGATCCAGGACCCGACCACGACCTGCGGCGCCAAGCTCGTGCCGCTCACCGGGCCCGCGGTGGAATCGCTGATCAAGAAGCATCCGTATTATTCGGTCGCGACCATTCCGGGCGGCATGTATGCCGGCAATCCGAACCCGACCACGACCTACGGCGTGCGCGCGCTGCTGGTCACCAGCGCCAAGCAGCCGGAAGAGGTGGTCTATACGCTGGTCAAGGCGGTGTTCGAGAACTTCGACGAGTTCAAGAAGCTGCACCCCGCGTTCGCCAATCTCGACCCGAAGGAGATGGTGAAAGCCGGCATCTCCGCCGACCTGCATCCAGGCGCCGCCAAGTACTACAAGGAAAAAGGCTGGATGTGAGCGGAGCTAAGCTCCCCACAACCTGGTCACGTCATTCCGGACGGCGCGTAGCGTCGATCCAGGGATCGGTCGATCCGCCCGTACGATCGGATGTGAGGACACATGAATCCCGGCTCTCGCTCCGCTCGGCCGGGATGACGCGATGAACAGCGTTCAGCCAGGCCCCTCCCCCGACCTCGACCGCATCGTCGCCGAATCCGACCTCGGCGGCCGTCAGCCGCACGGCTTGGCGGCGAAGCTGCTGTTCGCGGTGGCGATCGGCTGGTCGCTGTTCCAGCTCTGGTACGCCTCCCCGCTGCCGTTCATGGTCGGCTTCGGCGTGTTCAACGATACCGAGGCGCGCGCGATCCATCTGTCGTTCGCGCTGTTCCTCGGCTTCCTGGCCTACCCGGCGCTGAAGACGTCGCCGCGCGACCGCATCCCTTTGCAGGACTGGGTGCTCGCGATCATCGCAGTTGCGGCCGTGCTCTACCTGATCGTGTTCTACGGCGAGATCGCGCAGCGGCCCGGCCTGCCGACTCGGGGCGACATCGCCGCCGCAGTGATCGGCATGGTGCTGCTGCTGGAAGCCTCGCGCCGGGCCGAGGGCCCATGGATGCCGGCCATCGCCATCCTGTTCCTGCTCTATGTTTTCGCCGGGCCGTATCTGCCGGGGCTGATGGCGCACCGCGGCGCATCGCTCGGCCGCGCCGCGTCGCATTTCTGGCTCACGTC
>DASWSO010000136.1:0-7197 GCA_036402635.1 Xanthobacteraceae bacterium | reverse complement strand
CCGGCGAAAATCTGCGCCGATTCCGAAATGCCCGGCAGCCGCTCGTGCAGCACCTTCGGATCCAGATGATCGAGGTGCAGGTGGATGTGGTCCTTGTTCTTGCCGACGCCGCGGCCTTCGCGGATCTCGATCGTCATCGCGCGCGACACCACGTCGCGCGAGGCGAGGTCCTTGGCCGACGGCGCGTAGCGCTCCATGAAGCGCTCGCCCTCGGAATTGACCAGGTAGCCGCCCTCCCCGCGCGAGCCCTCGGTGATCAGGCAGCCGGCGCCGTAGATGCCGGTCGGGTGGAACTGCACGAATTCCATGTCCTCGAGCGGCAGGCCGGCGCGGAGAACCATGGCATTGCCGTCCCCGGTGCAGATATGCGCCGAGGTGCAGGAGAAGTAGGCGCGGCCGTAGCCGCCGGTCGCCAGGATGGTGGTCTGCGCCTGGAACCGGTGCAGCGTGCCGTCGTCCATCTTCAGCGCCACAACGCCGCGGCAGCGGCCCTCGTCGTCCATCATCAGGTCGATGGCGAAATACTCGATGAAGAATTGCGCCGAGTGCCGCAGCGACTGGCCGTACATCGTGTGCAGCATGGCGTGGCCGGTGCGGTCGGCGGCTGCGCAGGTGCGCTGCGCGATGCCCTTGCCGTAGTGCGTGGTCATGCCGCCGAACGGGCGCTGGTAGATCTTGCCGTCCTCGCGGCGCGAGAACGGGAGGCCCCAGTGTTCCAGCTCGTACACGGCCTCCGGCGCGTTGCGGCAGAGGTATTCGATCGCATCCTGGTCGCCGAGCCAGTCCGATCCCTTGACGGTATCGTACATGTGCCAGCGCCAGTCGTCGTCGCCCATGTTGCCAAGCGCCGCCGCGATGCCGCCCTGCGCCGCCACGGTGTGCGAGCGGGTCGGAAACACTTTGGTGATGCAGGCGGTGCGCAGGCCCGCTTCGCTGCAGCCGACGACGGCGCGCAAGCCGGCGCCGCCGGCGCCGACCACCACCACGTCGTAGGTGTGATCCTCGACCGGATAGGCGCGGCCATTCACCGCCGGGGCGCCGCCGCCGTTCGAGGAGCCGTTGCTTGCCATGTTAAACTCCGAAGCTCAGCTTCAGCAGCGCATAGGCGCAGGCCAAGCCGACCGCGATACAGAAGAAAGTGTTGGCCATCAGCATGCAGAGCTTGCCGATCTCGTGGTGCACGTAATCCTCGATCACCACCTGCATGCCGAGCCACATGTGATAGACGGTGTTGAGCACGAACAAGAGCATCGTGATCGCAACCAGCGGCGAGGCGAGGATCTGCACCGCGGCGGCGTGGTTGCGCCCGACCAGCGAGATCATGATCGCCAGGAACGCGATCGTCAGCGGAATCGCCGCGACCGAGGTCAGCCGCTGATGCCAGAAATGTGAGGTGCCGGAGCGCGCGGAGCCGAGGCCGCGCACGCGGCGCATCGGCGTGCGCATGTCCTGCGACGGCATGTGACGCGGTTGCTCGCTCATGACCGCCCCACCACCAGATAGCCCGCCACCCACAGCAGCACCGTCAACAGGATCGACCCGATCAGGCTCGCCCGCGCCATCCATTCGCGCTCGTTGTGCTCGAAACCGTAGCCGACGTCCCAGATCAGGTGGCGGATGCCGCCGAGCGCGTGGTGGAGCAGCGCCCAGGTGAAGCCGAGCGAGATGAGCCGGCCGAACCAGGAGTTCATCGCCCATTGCAGGTTGGCGTAGGCGTTGGGACCGGATGCCACTGCCATGAACCACCAGGCCAGCAGCAGCATGCCGAAATACAGGCCGACGCCGGTGATGCGATGCACGATCGACATCATCATCGTCAGCATCGGACGGTAGATCGAAAGATGGGGCGATAACGGGCGCGGATGAGCCATGGGGGCGTTTTTCGCCTGCAAGATGAAGAACTCCGGCGGCCGGGCGGCCGCGTCGTGCAACCGTCGTAAACGATGCCTGCCGCCGTCGCAATGCACCGCCGATCGCGCCACCGGCCGCTCCCACGCGCAGAAATAGACGCGGCAACGCGGCACTCTCCTCTAACGCGTGGTTTCGTTGACCGCGAATGATGACGACGAGCAACGTAGCTTGCAATCAGTATTTCGCGTAAACAGGCTTCGTGTAACGCAGATGCTGGCGTCAAGCGATGCGGTTCGACCTCACCGACCTCAGCCTCTTTCGCCACGTCCTCGATGCGGGCAGCATCACCCATGGCGCGGTGCGGGCGAACCTCGCCACCGCGGCCGCCAGCACCCGCATCCGCAACATGGAGGAGACGCTCGGTGCGCCGCTCTTGGTGCGCGCCCGCCACGGCGTGACACCGACCCAGGCCGGCCGCACGCTGTTGGCGCACGCCCGCACCATGCTGGCGCAGGCCGAGCGTCTGCGCGAGGACCTCGCCGCGTATGCGGGCGGGCTCGCCGGCCAGATCCGGGTGCTCTCCAACACCAACGCACTCACCGAATTCCTCCCCGAGACGCTGAGCGCGTTCCTGGCGGCGCATCCCAATGTCAGCATCGACCTCGAGGAGCGGCTGAGCGACGAGATTGTGGGCCTGATCGCCGAGGGCGTCGCCGACCTCGGCATTGTCGCCGGCACGGTCGATGCTGGCGGCCTCACCACCTATCCGTACCGCAGCGACCGCTTCGTGCTGGTGGTGGCGCGCGACCATCCGCTCGCGCGCCGCGCCAGCATCCCCTTCGCCGAGGTGCTGGAGCACGACTTCGTGGGGCTCGACCGCGCGAGCGCGCTGCAGCGCTTCCTCGCCGGCAAGGCGAGCCGAGTCGGCCGGCCGTTGCGCCTGCGGGTGCAACTGCGCAGCTTCGACGCCGTCTGCCGCTTCGTCGAGCGCAATGTCGGGGTCGGGATCGTGCCGCAAACCACCGTGCGCTGGGCCGCGCAGAGCATGGCGATCGCCGCGGTCGAGCTCGCCGAGCCGTGGGCGCAGCGCGAGCTCACCATCTGCGTGCGCGACTATGCGACGCTGCCGGCATTCGCGCGCCAGCTCGTGGACCACATGCGCGAGGGAGCTCCAACATGAGCCGCCGCCTGATCTCCACCGGCTCGCCGTTCGAGGCGCTGGCCGGCTACAGCCGCGCCGTGATCGAGGGCGACATGTGCTTCGTTGCCGGCACCACCGGCTACGACTATGCGACCATGACGCTGCCGGACGACGTCGCCGCGCAGGCGAAGAACGCGCTCGCCACCATTGAGCGCGCGCTCGCCGAGGGCGGCTTCGCCCGCGCCGATATCGTGCGCGCGACCTATTACGTCACCGACATCGCCGACGCCGAGGTGCTGCTGCCGATCTTCGGCGAGTTCTTCCGCGACGTGCGCCCGGCCACCACCCTGCTCGCGGTCGCGGCGCTCTACCGCGCCGAGATGAAGGTGGAGATCGAGGTCACCGCCAAGCGCCGCAGCTGACCCGCGCTTGCCAAGGTAGGGCTTTGCGCACTAGCAACACGCCGTTTCGGTCAATCATCGGTGTCATGCCCGCGAAGGCGGGCATCCAGTAATCGCCAGCCTCTCCGTCATTCATCGACACCGGCGACTACTGGATCGTCCGCCTGCGCGGACGATGACAGCCCGGAGAACGGCCACGTCCCAACGCAGCGCATACGAGGATCCGCAATGCCCACCCACAACCTCCTGCTCATCGCCGGCGACGGCATCGGCCCCGAAGTGATGGCGGAGGTGCAGCGGCTGATCGGCTGGATGAACGCCAACGGCATGGGCACCTTCCGCACCGAGGAAGCCCTGTGCGGCGGCGCCGCCTACGACGCCCACGGCGTCCCGGTCACCGACGAGACGGTGGAAAAGGCGAAGGCGGCCGACGCCATCATCTTCGGCTCGGTCGGCGGCCCGAAGTGGGACGGCGTGCCCTACGAGCATCGCCCGGAAGCGGGCCTCTTACGGCTGCGCAAGGACCTCGACCTCTTCGCCAACATCCGCCCCGCCGTGTGCTACCCGGCGCTCGCCGCCGCCTCCTCGCTCAAGCCGGAGGTGGTCGAGGGGCTCGACATCATCATCCTGCGCGAGCTCACCGGCGGCGTCTATTTCGGCGAGCCGAAAACCATCACCGACCTCGGCAACGGGCAGAAGCGCGCGGTCGACACCCAGGTCTATGACACGTTCGAGATCGAGCGCATCGGCCGCGTCGCCTTCGAGCTCGCAAAAAAGCGCCGCAACAAGGTCACCTCGATGGAGAAGCGCAACGTCATGAAGACGGGCGTGCTGTGGAACGAGGTGATGACGGCGCTGCATAAGCGCGAGTTCGCCGACGTGACGCTCGAGCACGTGCTGGCCGACGCCGGCGGCATGCAGCTCGTGCGCGCGCCCAAGCAGTTCGACGTGATCGTCACCGACAACCTGTTCGGCGACATGCTCTCCGACGTCGCCGCCATGCTCACCGGCTCGCTCGGCATGCTGCCGTCGGCCTCGCTCGGCGAGGTCAACCCGAAGACCAAGGCCCGCAAGGCGCTGTACGAGCCGGTGCACGGCTCCGCGCCCGACATCGCCGGCCGCGGCATCGCCAACCCGATCGCCATGATCGCCTCGTTCGCGATGGCGCTGCGCTATTCGTTCGACCGCCAGCGCGAGGCCGACCTGATCGAGCAGGCGATCGCCAATGTGTTGGCCAGGGGCTTGCGCACCGCCGACATCAAGTCGGACGGCACCACCGTGGTCGGCACCCGCGCGATGGGCGACGCGGTGCTGGCGGAGCTGGAGGAGTTGGCGAAAGCCTGACCCGGCCCCCTAGCCCGTAGGATGGGTTGAGCGCAGCGAAACCCATCGCCTTCCACCGGGGCCGGCGGCAAGCAGTCATGCGCGGGCTCGACCCGCGCATGCATCGAACGGCTGTGGGTTGTCGCGATGGATTGCCGGGTCAACCCTCGCCGCCGGGGCAACGGCGGCTCGCCCGGCAATGACGAGCAAAAAACGCGCGCCTAATGTGCCATGAACACCGGCAGATTGGTCTTGGCCAGGATGTGGCTGGTGGCGCCGCCAAAGATCATCTGGCGGAGCCGGCTCTGCGTGTAGGCGCCCTTGATCAGGAGGTCGCAGCCGAGCTCGGTCGCCTTGGCGAGGATGACCTCACCGGAATTGCGGTTGCCGGCGTCGAGCGTGATGGAGTCGGCGGCGATGTCGTTGATCTGCAGGTAGCGCGCGAGCTCGCTGCCTTCCGGGCCGGCAACAAGGCCGCCGGCGACGGTGAGCACCGTCACCTTCCTGGCGCGATGCAATAGCGGCATCGCCAAAGCGACGACGCGCGCGGTCTCGGTGCTGCGGTTCCAGGCGATGACGATGTTGTCGCCGATATGGGTTGGCGGCGTCGGCGGCGCGATCAGGATCGGCCGGCCGCTCTCGAACAGAGCGGCTTCCACCGCCGCCATGCTGGATCCGGCCGGATAGGAGCCGGGCCGGCCGAACACGATCAGGTCGAAGACGCGCCCATAGCTGCCGACGAAGGCGTCGCGCGCGGCGTCGGATTCGGTCCAGCCGTACGACAGTCCGCCGCCGTTGACGCGGCGCGGCACCGATTGCGCCGCCATGAAGCTCTCGAACATCGCCCGGGCTTCCTTGGCGAGCTCGGCGTCGCGGGTCTCGGCGACCGCCCAGGCGTCGGCGACGATCAGGTCGGCGGCGACGAAATCGCTGATCGCGGCGCGCAGCGCGAAGCCTTCGATGTAGCTGTCGAAGCGCTTTGCAAACAACAGCGCGGTCTCAAGCGTCGCGCGCATGAGATCGTTTTTTTCGGTCGGAACGAGAATGGCTTTCATGCTCACCATCGCCTCCCAGCTCTGGTGTAATCCCCTGAAGTGACGGCGGCGCCGAACGCGCTTCTACCGGCCGGATTCGTTCCGGACAGGAGGAAGGGTGGCCAACGCCCGCGCACTTTGCAAGCACCATTGTTGCACTGCGTAAACGCCGGCGCGGCGCGGCCAAGCTCACCGCCGGCGCAGCATGTCCTTGGCGGCGATCAGCCCGCCGCCGGTGATCAGCGCGGCCGCGAGCAGCAGCGCAAGGCTCGGTTGTGCATAGCCGGCGAATACGAGCAGCGCGGTCGAGAGCACCGGCGCGCAGTAGGAGAGCGCGCCCAAGACGCGAATGTCGCCATGCTTGCAGCCGTAGTCCCAGACGTAAAAGGCGGCGCCGACCGGACCAAGGCCGAGCCCGATGGTGGCGAGCCATTGCGCGGTTGTGGCCGGCCAGACCGTGGTTTCGAACAGCAGGTGGAAGATCGCCGACAACGCCGCCGTCGCCAGGCAGAAGCCCGCCACCGCGTCGGTCGGCACCGAGGCGAAACGGCGCGAGATCACCGAATAGCTCGACCACACGAAGGCGGCGACGAACGCCGCCGCGAAGCCCGGCAGGTAGTCGATCGCGAAGGCGAGGTCGCCGCGGCCGACAAACAGCAGCACGGTGCCGGCAAGCCCAAGCAGCACGCCGACGACGTGGTGCGGGCGCAGCCGCTCGCCCGGAAGGAACGCCGAGAGCAGCACGATCAGCACCGGCCAGAGATAGTTGATCAGCCCGGCTTCCGCCGGCGGCGCCGACTTGAGCGCGGTGAAGTAGAGCGCGTGGTAGCCGAACAGGCCGCCGACGCCGACGCCCCACACTTCCGGCGGCTGCCGCAGCGCGCGCACGGCGCCCGGTCGCAGCGGCCAGGACGCCGCCCCGATCAACCCGCCGATCGCGAAGGTGATGGCGGCGAGTTGGAATGGCGGCACCGGCCCGGAGGCGGCCGTGAACAGCGCCAGCAGCGACCACAGCAGAACGGCGGAAAAGCCAATCAGCGTCGCGCGCAGGCGCGCGGCGGCGGGCGGTGAACGTTCCGGAATGGTCATGGAGCGAAGGTCAATTGGATTGGGCTGGCAGCAAGGCCGTCATGACGGGCGAAGCGAAGCAATCCAGACTTATGCCCGCTCTGGATTGTTTCGTCGCTACGCTCCTCGCCATGACGGGGAGAATGATTTCGCCTCAGAGCGCGAGTTCCCAGGTCTCGCCGACCAGCGGGTGGCCGAAGCTCGCATGCGGCTCCTCCTTGACGCAACGGAACCCGGCGCGGGCATAGATCCGCCGCGCCGCCAGAAGCTTGTTGTTGGTCCACAGCGAGAGCATGCGGTAGCCGCAGCCGCGCGCGAAGGCGATGCACTCGTCCACCAGTCGCCCGCCAAGGCCGAGCCCGCGGGCGGATGGCTCCAC
>DASWSO010000135.1:0-13379 GCA_036402635.1 Xanthobacteraceae bacterium | reverse complement strand
CGTGTCCCGGGATATACCTCAGCGGGACTTCCGAAAACCCCGTTTGCCGCAGGAGTGGGCGAGCCCATGGCCCGAGTCACCGTCGAGGATTGCATCGATAAGGTTGAGAACCGGTTCGAACTGGTGTTGCTGGCCGGTCACCGCGCCCGGATGATCTCGTCGGGTGCAACGATCACCCTCGATCGCGACAACGACAAGAACCCGGTGGTTGCGCTGCGCGAGATCGCCGAGACCAGCGTGTCGCCGGAAGACCTCAAGGAAGACCTCATCCATTCTCTGCAGAAGTACGTCGAAGTCGATGAACCCGAACCCCAATCCGTGCCGCTGATCGGCGGGGGCGGAGCTAGCGTCGACGCCGACGATACCGAGGTCGTGCCGGAGCGCATGACTGAGGAAGAGCTGCTCAAGGGCCTGGAAGGGCTCACCCCGCCGGAAGAGCAGCCCGAGGAGGAAGAGTAGGCCCGGCCGTCCTCCGCAACCTTAAGAGGTTCGTGCTCGGATCGGCGCCGCCGCAGCCGATTTCCGCTTTCCCCGCGCCGCCGAATGCGTCGATAATGCGTGCGCTGACGCAAGTCGGCCGGTGAAGGCGCGCGACCCGATGGCCCTGCTCGATTCCCAACCCGTCGCTCCCGATGCGCCGGCGCTCGCGCCGGTGGGCGACGGCGTGGCGGCCCTGGAGCGGAAGGAGCGGCCGCCGAAGCCGCCCCGCATCATGCGCCAGTACGAGCTGGTCGAGCGGGTCCGGCGCTACAATCCCAATACCAACGAGGGGCTGCTCGACCGCGCCTACGTCTATGCCATGCGGGCGCACGGCTCGCAGACCCGCGCCTCCGGCGACCCCTATTTCTCGCATCCGCTGGAGGTCGCCGCCATCCTCACCGACCTGCGGCTCGACGACGCCACCATCGTGGCGGCGCTGCTGCACGACACGATCGAGGATACCGAGACCACGCGCGCCGAGATCGACCAGCTGTTCGGCCCGGAGATCGGCGCGCTGGTCGACGGCCTGACCAAGCTCAAGAAGCTCGACCTGGTGTCGAAGCAGGCCGCGCAGGCCGAGAACCTGCGCAAGCTCCTGCTGGCGATCGCCTCCGACGTGCGCGTGCTGCTGGTCAAGCTCGCCGACCGTCTGCACAACATGCGCACGCTCGGCTTCATGGCGGCCGAACCGCGCCGGCGCATTTCCCAGGAGACGATCGACATCTATGCGCCGCTCGCCGGCCGCATGGGCATGCAGGAGATGCGCGACGAGTTCGAGGACCTGGCGTTCCGCGAGCTCAATCACGAGGGCTACGAAGTCATCACCCAGCGGCTGACCGCGCTCGCCCAGCGCAATCAGGACCTGATCGCCGAGATCGAACGGCAGTTGCGCGCCAAGCTCGCCGACCGCGGCATCGTGGCCGAGGTCAGGGGCCGCCAGAAGCGGCCGTATTCGATCTGGCGCAAGATGGAGCGCAAGTCCGTCGGCTTCGAGCAGCTTTCTGACATCTTTGGTTTCCGCGTGCTGCTGCCCGACACCGAGGAGTGCTATCGCGCGCTCGGCGTGGTGCATACCAGCTGGCCGATGGTGCCGACCCGGTTCAAGGACTACATCTCGACCCCGAAGCAGAACGACTATCGCTCGCTGCACACGACCGTGATCGGGCCAGGCCGGCAGCGCGTCGAATTGCAGATCCGCACCTTCGACATGCACCAGATCGCCGAATACGGCATCGCGGCGCATGCGCTGTACAAGGACGGGCACGGTTCGCCGTCGGAGATGCTGTCGCGCGAGTCGAGCGCCTACGGCTGGCTGCGCCGCACCATCCAGCTGCTGGCCGAAGGCTCCAATCCGGAGGAGTTCCTCGAGCATACCAAGCTCGAACTCTTTCACGACCAGGTTTTTTGCTTCTCGCCGAAGGGCAAGCTGATCGCGCTGCCGCGGCATGCGACGCCGATCGATTTCGCCTATGCGGTGCACACCGACGTCGGCAACACCGCGATCGGCTGCAAGGTCAACGGCAAGATCAGTCCGCTGGTCTCGGAGCTGCAGAACGGCGACGAGGTCGAGATCATCACCTCGAAGGCGCAGGTCGCGCCGCCCGCGGCCTGGGAATCGCTGGTCGTCACCGGCAAGGCGCGCGCCGCCATCCGGCGCGCCACCCGCGTCGCGGTGCGGGCGCAATATGCCGGCCTCGGGCGGCAGATCGTCGAGCGGCTGTTCCAGCGGGCCAAGCGCGAATACTCCGACGAGAAGCTGCAGGGCGCGTTGCCGCGGCTCGCCCGTCCCTCCGTCGAGGACGTGATGGCGGCAGTCGGGCGCGGCGAGATGCGCGCCGCCGACGTCGTGCGCGCGATGTATCCCGACTACAAGGAAGAGCGTGCCGCCGTCCGCCAAAATGCCGGAAAGCCGGAAAGCGGCTGGTTCGGCCTCAAGCGCGCCAAGGCGGTCAAGTTCAAGGTGCCGAGCTATCGCGACGACGGGCCGGCGATCCCGATCCGCGGCATCAACAGCGAGCTGCCGGTCCGCTTCGCTCCCAACGGCGGCGCCGTGCCGGGCGACCGTATCGTCGGCATCCTCACCCCCGGCGAGGGCATCACCATCTACCCGATCCACTCCGCCGCGCTGAAGGAGTTCGAAGACGCGCCGGAGCGCTGGCTCGACGTGCGCTGGGACGACGGCGACAGCAATCCGCAGCGGTTCCCGGCGCGCCTTGCGGTGCAGTCGGTGAACGAGCCGGGCACCCTCGCGCAGATCGCCCAGGTGATCGCCGAGCACGACGGCAATATCGACAACGTCCGCATGATGCGCCGCTCACCCGATTTCACCGAAATGACCATCGATCTCGAAGTCTACGATCTCAAGCACCTGAACGGGATCATTGCGCAGCTTCGGGCCAAGCCGGTGGTCGCCAACGTGGAGCGCGTGAGCGGCTGAACGGTTCGCGGCGCCAAGTCATCGTCAAAGCCATCGTCATTCGCCCGCCCTCTTGGAACGCGCATGTCTGTTCTTCCCCTCCGCCTCGGTGTGAACATCGACCACGTGGCGACGTTACGGAACGCGCGCGGCGGCGCGCGGCCCGACCCGCTGCGCGCCGCGCAGCTGGCGATCGAGGCCGGCGCCGACGGCATCACCGCGCACCTGCGCGAGGATCGCCGCCACATCCGCGATAGCGACATGGAGCGGCTGAAGGCCGAGATCGATAAGCCGCTGAACTTCGAGATGGCGGCCACGCCCGAGATGCTGGAGATCGCGCTCAGGGTGCGCCCGCACGCCGCTTGCCTGGTGCCGGAACGGCGCGAGGAGGTGACCACCGAGGGCGGCCTCGACGCCGCCGGGCAGCACAATCATCTCGTCCCCGTGGTGGCGCGGCTGCTGGACGCCGGCATCCGGGTTTCGCTGTTCATCGGGGCCGATCCGCGGCAGATCGAAGCCGCCGTGCGGTTGCGGTCGCCGGTGGTCGAGATCCACACCGGCGCCTGGTGCGATGCCGTACTGGAGGGCCGCCGCGACGAGGCCGCGCGCGAATGGGAGCGCATCCGGGCGGGCGCCCGGCTCGCGCGCCAGATGGGGCTCGAAGTGCACGCCGGCCACGGGCTCGACTATGCGACCGCGGAGGCGATCGCGGCGCTGCCCGAAGTGGGGGAACTCAATATCGGGCACTTCCTGGTCGGCGAAGCGGTGTTCGTCGGCTTCGTCGAGACCGTGTGGGCGATGCGGGCCGCCATGGATCGCGGCCGCGCAAGGACCATATCGGCGGCATGATCATCGGAATCGGATCGGACTTGATCGACATCCGGCGTATCGAGCAGGTGCTGGAGCGCCACGGCGAGCGCTTCATCGCGCGCGTGTTCACCGCCACCGAGCGTGCGCGCGCCGAGCGGCGGGCGAACCGCGCCGCCACCTATGCCAAGCGTTACGCCGCCAAGGAGGCCTGCGCCAAGGCGCTCGGCACCGGCCTGCGTGCCGGCGTGTTCTGGCGCGACATGGGCGTCGTGAACGAGCCGTCCGGACGGCCGACCCTGCATCTCACCGGCGGGGCGCGGTCGCGGCTGCAGGCTCTGATGCCGCCCGGGTTGGAGCCGCGCATCGACCTCACCATCACCGACGAATGGCCGATGGCGCAGGCGTTGGTGGTGATCTCGGCGGTGCCGCCGCGGTGACGACCAAGGTCAAACAGGGGCTGTTCCGGGAACTGTTCGGCACGATCGTGCCGGCGATCGCGATCGCGGTGGCGATCCAGGCCGTGCTGATCAAGCCGTTCCGCATCCCGTCGGAATCGATGCTGCCGACGCTGCTCGTTGGCGATTATCTGTTCGTGTCGAAATTCGCCTACGGCTACAGCCGTTACTCCTTCCCGTTCTCGCCCCCGTTGTTCTCCGGCCGCATCTTCGGCTCGCTACCGCAGCGTGGCGACGTCGCGGTGTTCCGGCTGCCCCTCAACGACACCGAGGATTACATCAAACGGGTGGTCGGTCTGCCGGGCGACACCGTGCAGATGATCGGCGGGGTGCTGCACCTGAATGGGTCACCGGTGCCGCGCGAGCCGCTGCCCGACTACACCGCCGAGGTGGAGGGCAGGATGGTGAAGGCGGCGCAATGGCGCGAAACACTGCCCAACGGCGTGTCTTATGCGACGCTGGACCTCGACCCGGCCGGTCCGCTCGACGATGCCGGCCCGTTCCGGGTACCCCCCGGCCACCTGTTCATGATGGGCGACAACCGCGACGATTCGGCCGACAGCCGCATGCAGTCGGTGGTCGGCTATGTGCCGGTCGAGAACCTGGTGGGCCGGGCCGAGATCATCTTCTTCTCGGTCCGCGGCGGCGCCTCCGCCTGGGAATTCTGGCGCTGGCCCGAGACGGTCCGCACCGAGCGGCTGCTGACCCGCGTGCGCTGAATGCGGGCCGATTGCCGCGAACCTCAACGATCCGTAATGAGCGTAGGCGGCCGCCTTCATTGCGCCATCCTGTGCTGGCGGCTAGAAGGACGCAACGCGAGGCAAAGTTGGGTGCGCCACTCGGGCGCGGAGGGCCGTCTTGTCTCCACCTGATGCGAACGAGAGGCCGATGCGCGTGACCACACAAACCCGCAAAGAGGGCGGCTTTGCCGAGACCGTGCGCGTGATCATTCACGCGCTGATCATCGCCGCCATCATCCGGACCTTTTTGTTCCAGCCCTTCAACATTCCGTCCGGGTCCATGAAGGAGACCCTGCTGGTCGGCGACTATCTGTTCGTCTCCAAGTACAGCTACGGCTACAGCCATTATTCCTTGCCGTATTCGCCGCCGCTGTTTTCCGGCCGCATCTTCGGATCCACCCCCGAGCGCGGGGACGTGGTGGTGTTCCGGCTGCCGAAGGACGACTCGGTCGATTACATCAAGCGCGTCATCGGGCTTCCGGGCGACCGCGTGCAGATGATCGACGGCGTGCTCAACATCAACGGGCAGCCGGTCAAGCGCGAGCGCGTCGACGACTTCGTCGACAACGAGGAAGGCGCGCGCGGCCAGCGGGTGAAGCGCTGGCGCGAGACCTTGCCCAACGGCGTCAGCTACACGACGCTCGACCTCACCGACCGCGGTTACTACGACAACACCGACGTCTACACGGTGCCGGCCAGCCACCTGTTCATGATGGGCGACAACCGCGACAACTCCACCGACAGCCGCGTCTTGTCGGCGGTCGGCTACGTGCCGCTCGAAAACGTGATCGGGCGCGCGCAGATCATCTTCTTCTCCGTTGCCGGCGGCGAGCGTGCCTGGCAGTTCTGGCGCTGGCCGTGGACGGTGCGCTGGGATCGGTTGCTTAACATCGTGCGATGAGGCGGAAGGCGAGCGCCACGCCGGCGCTGCAGGAACGGCTCGGCTACCGCTTCAACGATCAGAGCCTGCTCGACCAGGCGGTGACGCACAGTTCCGCCGCCGGCTCGAAGCGGCCGAACTACCAGCGTTTCGAGTTCCTCGGCGACCGGGTGCTCGGGCTCGCCATTTCGGACATGCTGCTGAAGGCCTTTCCGAACGCCACCGAGGGCGAGCTGTCGCGCCGCCTCGCCGACCTCGTGCGGGCGGAAAGCTGCGCCGCCATCGCACGCGACATGCAGCTCGATGCCGTCGTGAAGCGGGAGGCCCGTCTGACCCAAACCATCCTGGCCGATGTCTGCGAAGCGGTGGTCGGCGCCGTCTTTCTCGACGGCGGCTATCCGGCCGCGGCCGACGTGATCGAGCGGTTCTGGAACGCGCGCATGATCACGCCGGTGCGGCCGCTGCGCGATCCCAAGACCCGGCTGCAGGAATGGGCGCAGGGGCGCGGGCTTCCGGCTCCCAACTACCGCGAGATGGAGCGGAGCGGTCCGCATCACGATCCGCACTTCCGCGTGCTGGTGGAACTCCCGCAACGCGTGCCAACGGAAGGCAGCGGACGCACCAAGCGCGCGGCCGAGCAGGCGGCGGCGACCGCCCTGCTGGAGCAGGAGGGCGTGGCCGAGGACGAGCGCGATGGTTGAGGCCGCCGAGCAGGCTCCCGACACGTCCGCCACCCGCTGCGGCTTCGTCGCCCTGATCGGGGCGCCGAATGCCGGCAAGTCGACGCTGACCAACGCGCTGGTGGGCACGAAAGTGTCGATCGTCACGCCGAAGGTGCAGACCACGCGCGCACTGATTCGCGGCATCGCCATCGAAGGCCCGTCGCAGCTGATCTTCGTCGACACGCCCGGCATTTTCCGGCCGCGCCGGCGGCTCGACCGCGCCATGGTGACGACCGCCTGGAGCGGGGCGCACGATGCCGACCTGGTCGGCGTGCTGATCGACGCCAAGCGCGGCATGGAGACGGAGGATGAAGATATCCTGGAGCGGCTGAAGACGGTGCGGCAGCCGAAGGCGCTGATCCTCAACAAGGTCGATGTGGTGGCGAAGCCGAGCCTGCTGGCGCTCGCCCAGAGCCTGAACGAGCGCTCGGACTTCGCCGCCACCTTCATGCTCTCGGCGCTGCGCGGCAGCGGCGTCGACGACCTGCGGCGCTGGTTCGCCGAGCGCGTGCCGGCAGGGCCCTGGCTCTATCCGGCCGATCAGCTTTCCGACGCGCCGCAGCGTCACCTGGCGGCCGAGATCACCCGCGAGAAGCTCTATCTGCGCCTGCACGAGGAGCTGCCGTATCAGTCGACGGTCGAGACCGAGCAGTGGCAGCAGCGGCCCGACGGGTCGGTGCGGATCGAGCAGACCATCTACGTCGAGCGCGAGAGCCAGCGGAAGATCGTGCTCGGCAAGGGCGGCCAGACCATCAAGGCGATCGGCGCCGACGCCCGCAAGGAGCTGGCGACGCTGCTGGAGCACCCGGTGCACCTGTTTTTGTTCGTGAAGGTGCGCGAGCGCTGGAGCGACGACCCCGAGCGCTACCGCGAGATGGGCCTGGAATTTCCGACCGAGTGAGGCTCGCTCGCGCCGCGCGCCGCAAGTCTTTCCGGGCCGCATAGGCTATACCGCAGCGATGGAATGGAGCGACCAGGGAATCGTTGTGGGGGTGCGCCGCCACGGCGAGGCCAACGCCATCGTGGAGGTGATGACGGTGGCGCACGGCCGCCATGCCGGGCTGGTGCGGGGAGGGGCGGGGACCCGGCTGCGCCCGGTCCTGCAGCCCGGCAACACCGTCGCGGTGGTCTGGCGCGCCCGCCTCGACGAGCACCTCGGCCACTACGCGGTCGAGGCGCTGCGGGCGCGCTCCGCCGCCTTCCTCGACGTGCCGCATGCGCTCTATGGCCTCGGCCACCTGTGCGGCCTGGTGCGGCTGCTGCCGGAGCGGGACCCGCATCCGGACCTCTATGCCGAGCTGGACGAGATTCTCGACCATTTCGGCGATCCGCTCGCCGCCGCCACCCATATTGCGCGCTTCGAGCTGCGGCTGCTGGCGGAGCTCGGCTTCGGCCTCGACCTCGAAAGCTGCGCCGCCACCGGCGCCCGCGGCGACCTGATCTACGTCTCGCCGAAGTCCGGGCGCGCGGTGTCCCGCGAAGCCGGCGAGCCGTGGCGCGACAAGCTGTTGCGGCTGCCCGACTTTCTGCAGGCCGGTACGCAGGCACCGACGCGGGAGGAGCTGGCGCACGGCTTTGCGCTCACCGGGTTCTTCATGGCGCGGCACGTACTGGAGCCGCGCGGGCTTGCGGCCCCGCACGAGCGGGCGCAGTTCATCGCCGCCGTGATGCGGGCCGTCCCGGGGGAGGCGGCCGCCGGCGGCCACTGACCGGAGCGCGCCGCCGGCCTTGTTACGCCCACGCCGCCGCAGTACCCCTCGGCTATGGGCAAACAACTGATTCCGCCGGCACCTGACGCTGTGCAGGAGATCCCGCTACGCGAGGCGCTGGAGGAGCGTTACCTCGCCTACGCGCTCTCCACCATCATGCACCGGGCGCTTCCCGACGCGCGCGACGGGCTCAAGCCGGTGCACCGCCGGCTCATCTACGCGATGCGGCTGCTGCGGCTCGATCCCGGCGCGGCGTTCAAGAAATGCGCCCGCGTGGTCGGCGACGTGATCGGCAAGTTCCACCCGCACGGCGACCAGGCGGTTTACGACGCGCTGGTGCGGCTCGCGCAGGAATTCGCGCAGCGCTATCCGCTGATCGACGGGCAGGGCAACTTCGGCAATATCGACGGCGATAACCCCGCGGCGATGCGGTACACCGAGGCGCGCCTCACCGAGGTCGCGCGCCTGCTGCTCGACGGCATCGACGAGAACGCGGTCGACTTCCGCCCGACCTACGACGGCACCGAGGACGAGCCGGTGGTGTTGCCGGGCGCGTTCCCCAACCTGCTGGCGAACGGCTCGCAAGGGATCGCGGTCGGCATGGCGACCTCGATCCCGCCGCACAATGCCGCCGAGCTCTGCGACGCCGCGCTGCACCTGATCGATGACCGCAAGGCGACCAGCCGCGAGCTGATGCGGTTCGTCCCGGGCCCGGATTTCCCCACCGGCGGGCTGATCGTCGACGCCGCCGCGTCCATTGCCGAGGCCTACGACACCGGCCGCGGCTCGTTCCGCGTGCGCGCGCGCTGGCACAAGGAAGAGACCGGCCGCGGCACCTACGTGATCGTGGTCACCGAGATCCCCTGGCTGGTGCAGAAGTCGCGGCTGGTCGAGCGCATCGCCGAGCTCATCAACGAGCGCAAGGTGCCGCTGCTCGGCGACGCGCGCGACGAATCCGCCGAAGACGTGCGCCTGGTGCTGGAGCCGCGCGCCCGCACGGTCGACGCCGAGCTGCTGATGGAATCGCTGTTCAAGCTCACCGAGCTCGAAAGCCGCATTCCGCTCAACATGAATGTGCTGGTGAAGGGCCGCGTCCCCAAGGTGGTCGGCCTCGCCGACGCGCTGCGCGAATGGCTCGAACACCGCCGCGAAGTTCTGCTGCGCCGCTCGCAGCACCGGCTCGCCGCCATCGAGCACCGGCTGGAAGTGCTCGGCGGCCACCTCGTCGCTTACCTGAACCTCGACAAAGTGATCAAGATCATCCGCACCGAGGACGAGCCGAAGCCCGTCCTGATGAAGACCTTCAAGCTGTCGGACGTGCAGGCGGAAGCGATCCTCAACATGCGGCTGCGCAATTTGCGCAAGCTGGAGGAGATGGAGATCCGCAAGGAGGACGCGAGCTTGCGCGAGGAGAAGGGCACGATCGAGAAGCTGCTCGCCTCCGAGAAGGCGCAGTGGAAGACCATCTCCTGGCAGATCAAGGAAGTGCGCAAGACCTTCGGGCCCGACACGCCGCTCGGCAAGCGCCGCACCAGCTTCGCCGATGCGCCGGCGCACGACGTGGCGGCGATCGAGGCCGCCATGGTGGAGCGCGAGCCGGTCACCGTGGTGGTCTCCGACAAGGGCTGGATCCGCGCCCTCAAGGGCCACGTCAGCGACCTCTCGGTGCTGCAGTTCAAAACCGACGACAAGCTCAAGCTGGCATTCTTCGCCGAGACCACCTCGAAGCTGCTGCTGTTCGCGACCAACGGCCGCTTCTACACGATCGAGGTCTCCAAGCTGCCGGGCGGCCGCGGGCACGGCGAGCCGGTGCGGCTGTTCATCGACCTCGAACAGGAAGCCGACATGGTGACCGTGTTCCCGCTGCAGGGCGGCCGCAAGTTCCTGGTGGCGAGCCTGGAAGGCCGCGGCTTCGTGGTGCCGGAAGACGAATGCGTCGCCAACACCCGCAAGGGCAAGCAGGTGCTCAACGTCGATGCGCCGGACGAGGCGCGGGTCGTGGCGCCGGTCGAAGGTGAGCAGGTCGCCACCATCGGCGAGAACCGCAAGGTGCTGGTGTTTCCGCTCGAGCAGGTGCCGGAGATGGGACGCGGGCGCGGTGTGCGGCTGCACCGCTTCAAGGACGGCGGGCTGTCCGACCTGAAGACGTTCAAGGGCTCCGACGGGCTCACCTGGACCGACAGCGCCGACCGCACCTTCACGCTGACGCTGAAGGAACTCGCCGACTGGCGCGGCAACCGCGCCGACGCCGGCCGCCTGGCGCCGAAGGGTTTTCCGAAGGCCAATAAGTTCGGACGCTGAGCCGCCTTTGCGTCCCTTCGCGGCATTCGGTAGCAAATGCACCAACCGTTGGTAGGTAGTTGTGTCAGTTTGAAATTCGGCCCTGGTCCTTCCGCTGCGCTGTAGCTTTGCGGCCACCATTGGAAAGCGCTTCTTTGGCAGAACGAGTCCTGCACTTGAACGCGGGATTCTATGAAAAACCTTCTGCGAAGTACTATTGCAATCACAGCGTTCTTGGCCGGACCGGCAATGGCCGCAGACATGGCGGTAAAAGCGCGCCCTCAGGCGCCAGCTCCCGTTGCCGTCTACAACTGGACCGGCTGCTACATCGGCGGCAACGTCGGTGTCGCCCGGGCGCGAATCCGCGAGACCAGCGTCTCAGTGGCCGGCGAGGCCTTCCAATCGGATTTCGGCCGGAGCAGCGATTCAGACCTGATCGGCGGCGGCCAGATCGGCTGCGACTATCAGTTTGCCAATAGCTTCGTGTTCGGCGTCCAGGCCATGTTTGATTTCACGGACCTCAATAGCCGGCACACGCTCCCGGCATTTCCCACCTACTTCGATGAAACCAAGACCAAGGACGTGTTCACCGTCACCGGCCGCCTGGGCTACCTGTTCACGCCAGCGGTGTTGGCCTACGTCAAAGGCGGCGGCGCCTGGGCACGCGTCGACACGACCCGCTTCGTAACCGTTCCGGCGCCCACGATCGTCTCGGAATTCGCCAGAGACCAGAATCGTCAGGGCTGGACGATCGGCGGCGGCGTCGAATGGATGATCGCACCGGGCTGGTCGGTATTCGGCGAATACAACTTCATGGACTTCGGCCGTGAGCGTGTTCAGTTCGTTACGGGCCCGTTGGCATTTGGAATTCCGTCCGTCGTGTCGACCCGGCACCAAATCCAGCAGGCGCTGTTCGGCGTGAACTACAAGTTCAACTCGGCGGGGCCGGTCGCCGCACAGCGCTGAGAATTTCTGCATAAGGTGCATCTGCGCCAAAAGGCCGTCCTTCCGGCTCGCGCGCTTCGGCGCTCGGCCGGAATGACGCCGTTGAGGTGATTTAGGCCGCCTCTGCGACCGTGATATCGACCTTGCGGCCGAGCGCCTTGAACGCCGCCTCGATCTGGTCGAGCCGGGACGCATGGTCCAGCCGAAACAGCCGGTCGACGGATTCGCGGTTCCACTTCAGCCGCCGCGCCAGTTCGGCCTTGGTGATGCCGGCGTCCCGCAAGGCCAATAGAGTTCCGTTTTCAGCGTGGTGAGCGCGGGGAGGGCGACCATCGCCTCGTGCGCATGCAGCCGCGCGGGCCGTCGCAGCCGCCGCGCCTTCCTGCTTGCACTTGCTATTGCGAATTACTCGCAATAAGCTCCGGCCATGCTGGAGAAGGTGGCAGAGGTCGGCAGCCCGGCGGACACGGGGTGGCGGCGCGCCCGAGGTCGTCCGCCGCTCGTGGAGGTATTCGGCTCCATCCGGACTCGGCCGACCGGGCCGACCTGGCGCAAGCTGCTGGCCTTCCTCGGCCCCGGCTACCTGGTCGCGGTCGGCTATATGGACCCCGGCAACTGGGCGACCTCGCTGGCCGGCGGCTCCAAGTTCGGCTACGCGCTGCTCTGCGTCGCGCTCATCTCCAACCTCATGGCGATCCTGCTGCAGGCGCTCTGCGCCCGGCTCGGCATCGCCTCCGGCCGCGACCTCGCGCAGGCCTGCCGCGACGCCTTCCCGCGCGCACTGTCATGGCCGCTCTGGCTGATGGCCGAGATCGCGATCTGCGCCACCGACTTGGCGGAAGTGATCGGCACCGCGATCGGCCTTAACCTGCTGTTCGGCGTTCCGCTCGAGATCGGGGTCATCCTCACCGCGCTCGACGTTTTCCTGATCCTGTGGCTGCAGACGCTCGGCTTCCGCTGGATCGAAGCCTTCATCGTCACGCTGCTCGGCGTGATCGCGATCTGCTTCGGCGTGCAGATCGCGATGGCCGATCCGGATTGGGGCGCCGTGATCCGCGGCTTCGCGCCGACCACGCAGGTGATCACCAATCCCGACATGCTCTACCTCGCGCTCGGCATTTTGGGCGCGACCGTGATGCCGCATAACCTCTATCTGCATTCCGGCGTGGTGCAGACGCGACGCTTCGGCGACGGCGTCGAGGAGAAGCGCGAGGCGATCAAGCTGGCGACGCTCGACTCCACCATCGCGCTGATGTTCGCGCTCACCATCAACGCCTCGATCCTGATCCTCGCCGCCGCCACCTTCCACAAGACCGGCAGGACCGACGTCGCCGAGCTCGACCAGGTGCATGGGTTCCTGGCGCCGCTGCTCGGCTCCGCCATCGCGCCCACCCTGTTCGGCATCGCGCTGCTTTGCTGCGGGCTCAACTCCACCGTCACGGCGACGCTCGCCGGGCAGATCGTGATGGAGGGTTTTCTCGACATCCGGCTGCCGGCCTGGGCGCGCCGGCTGCTGACGCGCGCCATCGCCATCGTGCCGGCCGCGATCGTCACCATCTGGTACGGCGAGAAGGGCACCGCGCAACTGCTCATTCTCAGCCAGGTGGTCCTGAGCCTGCAGCTGCCGTTCGCGATCGTGCCGCTGGTGATGTTCACGGCCGACCGCCGCAAGCTCGGCGAGCTGATCGCGCCGCGCTGGGTGACGGTGCTGGCCGCGCTGGTCGCCGCCGTCGTCGTCATTCTCAACGTCAAGCTTTTGATCGATTTCGTGCTCTGAGCCGGAGCGTTGTCGCTTTGTAGGGTGGGCAAAGCGCAGCGTGCCCACCATCTTTTCTTTTCCGGGGCGCGGCGAATGGTGGGCACGGCGCCAAGCGCCTTTGCCCACCCTACGGCGTTAGCAAGTAGGAAGGGTTGAGCCCTTCGCGAAACCCATCAATCAGAG
>DASWSO010000134.1:0-2151 GCA_036402635.1 Xanthobacteraceae bacterium | reverse complement strand
AAAGAAGACGACCTCAAGAAGATCGACGCCGGAGTGCGCGACGTCGTCAACGAGGCAGCAGAGTTCGCGACCAACGACCCGGAACCGGAGCCGGCGGAACTGTGGACCGACGTCTACCGCTGAAAGGCGAGCCGAATCGATAAGGCGATCGAAGCACCGATGCCGGGGATGCAGACACCGCGAGCGGAACCGCGCTGATGGGACGCGTCGGCATCGTCGTGCTGGTTGCAGCGCTCGCAGGCGCGCTGGCGAGCTGGATCGTCGGCGCGGTCTACTATGCGCGCTCGCTGCGGGCCGCGCATGCTAAGGACATGTCCTGGCTCGCGGTCGTGGTGTGGCCGTTCGCGACCAAGCGCATCTCGTCCACCGGCTCGACCGAAGCAATCGTCGTCAACAAGGCGCTGGTGGCGCTGCTCGTCTGCATCACACTGAGCGCCGCCACCGTGTCGCTGTCGACCAATCTCAACCGCGTATCGCCTTGACCAGGTGTGGGAGCGCGTAATGCCGATCGAAGTCCTCATGCCCGCGCTGTCTCCCACGATGGAGAAGGGCAATCTGGCCAAGTGGGTGAAGAAGGAGGGCGACAAGGTGGCGCCCGGCGACGTGATCGCCGAGATCGAGACCGACAAGGCGACGATGGAAGTGGAGGCGGTCGACGAAGGCACGCTCGGCAAGATCCTGGTGCCGGAAGGCACCGCCGACGTCGCAGTGAACACCCCGATCGCGATGATCCTCTCCGAAGGCGAGGATTCGGCGAACATCAAGAATAACGGCGGCAGCGGCGCGCGCGCGCAGGCACCCGCCCCAGGCCAGAAGGTCGAGGCGCCTGAGCTCGCGCGCAAGGGCGCGGAATCGGCTCCGCCAGCCGCCCCGGATCTGCCGGTCGTGCAGCAGGTGCGCTCCCCCAAGCCGGCTGCCTCGGTGCTCAACGAGCTGCCGGCGGTCGCGCCCGATCCTGAGGTGCCGGAAGGCACCGAGATGGTGACGATGACGGTACGCGAAGCGTTGCGCGACGCGATGGCGGAGGAGATGCGGCGCGACGACACCGTGTTCGTGATGGGCGAGGAAGTCGCCGAATATCAGGGCGCCTACAAGGTGACGCAGGGGCTGCTGCAGGAGTTCGGCCCGCGGCGCGTGGTCGACACCCCGATCACCGAGCACGGCTTCACCGGGCTCGGCGTCGGCTCGGCGATGGCGGGGCTCAAGCCGATCATCGAGTTCATGACCTGGAACTTTGCCATGCAGGCGATCGACCAGATCATCAATTCGGCCGCGAAGACGCTGTACATGTCGGGCGGGCAGATGCGCTGTCCGGTGGTGTTTCGTGGTCCCAACGGCGCCGCCGCCCGCGTTGCCGCGCAGCACAGCCAGGATTACACGCCGTGGTACTCGCATGTGCCCGGCTTGAAGGTGGTGGCCCCGTATTCGGCCGCCGACGCCAAGGGCCTGCTGAAGGCTGCGATCCGCGATCCGAACCCGGTGATCTTCCTGGAGAACGAGATCCTCTACGGACACTCGTTCCCGGTGCCGAAGCTCGACGACTACGTGATCCCGATCGGGCGTGCCCGCATCGCACGCGTCGGCAAGGACGTCACCATCATCTCCTGGTCGATGGGCATGAGCTACGCGCTCAAAGCCGCGGAGGAGCTGGCGAAGGAAGGGATCGAAGCGGAAGTCATCGACCTGCGCACGATCCGACCGATGGACACGGAGACCATCCTGCAGTCGGTGAAGAAGACCGGCCGTGCCGTCACGGTGGAGGAAGGCTGGCAGCAGTCGGGCGTGGGGGCCGAGATCGCGGCGCGCATCATGCAGCACGCGTTCGATTATCTGGACGCGCCGGTTGCGCGCGTTTCCGGCAAGGACGTGCCAATGCCGTACGCGGCAAACCTCGAGAAGCTGGCGCTGCCTTCGGTCGCCGAGGTGGTGGAAGCCGCGAAGGCGGTCTCGTACCGGTGAGCATCGCGATGGCCGCCGATGCGCAAGGCGATGCACGCGAGCAGGCGATCCGGCATCTCATGCGCTGCCTGCGCGACGAGAAGCTGGTCAATCCGGAGTTCCCGACGCTTTCGACCCGCGCGATGCGCGCACTCGCAAGCGAGATCGTCGGGCGCAACGGCTACACGCGCTATCCGGTGAACGAGGCGGAAG
>DASWSO010000133.1:0-1543 GCA_036402635.1 Xanthobacteraceae bacterium | reverse complement strand
GGTCGAGACCATCCGCGTCGTGCCGCCGATGGCGGAGAAGGCGCTCGGCCTGGCCGGCCGGCTGGTCGCGCCGGCGCTGCTGGCCTTCACGTTTCTGGTGCCGGTCATCTTCTACGATCAGCGCTACATCCTTGATCTCGGCATCCTCGTGCTGACCTATGTGATGCTCGGCTGGGGCCTCAACGTCGTGGTCGGCCTCGCCGGTTTGCTCGATCTCGGCTACGTCGCGTTCTACGCCGTCGGGGCCTATTCCTACGCGCTGCTGGCGACGAATTTCGGCTTCTCGTTCTGGCTGCTGCTGCCGCTCTCGGGCATTTTGGCGGCGTTCTGGGGCATCCTGCTCGGCTTCCCGGTGCTGCGCCTGCGCGGCGACTATCTGGCCATCGTCACGCTCGCCTTCGGCGAGATCATCCGGCTGATCCTGATCAACTGGGTGCCGGTGACCAGCGGCTATGCGGGCATCAGCGGCATCCCGCGCCCGACCTTCTTCGGCATTCCGTTCAACGCCTCCGACGAAGGCTTCGCGGCGCGCTTCGGACTGGAATTCACCCCGCTGTACCGCACCATCTTCCTCTACTACGTGATCTTGGCGCTGGCTTTGCTCACCGCCTTCGTCACCGTGCGGCTGCGCCGGATGCCGATCGGCCGCGCCTGGGAGGCGCTGCGCGAGGACGAGATCGCCTGCCGCTCGCTCGGCATCAACACCACCAACACCAAGCTTACCGCGTTCGCGATCGGCGCCGGCTTCGGCGGCTTCGCCGGCGCGTTCTTCGCCGCGCGGCAGGGCTTCATCAGCCCGGAATCCTTCACCTTCGTGGAATCCGCGATGATCCTCGCCATGGTGGTGCTGGGCGGCATGGGCAGCCAGGTCGGCGTCGCCGTCGCCGCGCTGGTGATGATCGGCGGCACCGAGCTGATGCGCGACCTCGACTGGCTGCGCGTGGTGTTCGGCAACGAGTTCGATCCGGCGCAGTACCGCATGCTGATTTTCGGCTTCGCCATGGTGCTGATCATGATCTGGAAGCCGCGCGGGCTGATCTCCACCCGCGAGCCGTCGGCCTTCCTGAAGCAGCGCCGCGCCGTGGCGGCCGACCTGGTCGGCGAAGGCCGCGGATGACCGGGCCGGCGCTTCTTTCACCTCCCCCTGCAAGGGAAGCTCATCGCGCAGCGGGTGCGCCGTGATGGCCGTCGCCGATCCGGTGCTGCGGGTCGAACATTTGACGATGCGCTTCGGCGGGCTGGTCGCGGTCGGCGACCTGTCGTTCGCCGCCAACACCGGCGAGATCACCGCGCTGATCGGGCCGAACGGCGCCGGCAAGACCACGGTGTTCAACTGCATCACCGGCTTCTACAAGCCGACCGAAGGGCGCATCGCGCTGCGCCACGGCGCGCCCGAAATCTGGAGCGAGCTCGACGCGCTGACGCGGTCGAGCCACCGCAGCCTGCGCCGCGCCGACGGCGCGCTCTACCTGCTCGAGCGCATGCCCGACTTCATGGTGACGCAGCGCGCCCGCGTCGCCCGCACGTTCCAGAACATCCGGCT
>DASWSO010000132.1:0-2740 GCA_036402635.1 Xanthobacteraceae bacterium | reverse complement strand
GCGGCGCCCGGCGGCGGCACATAGATCACGCTCGCGTCGCAATTGGTTTTCGCCTTCGCCTCCGCCACGGTGTCGAACACCGGCAATCCCAGATGAGTCGAGCCGCCTTTGCCAGGCGAGGTGCCGCCCACCATCTTGGTGCCGTAGGCGATCGCGGCTTCCGAATGAAAGGTGCCGTTCTTGCCGGTGAAGCCCTGGCAGATGACCTTGGTGTTGGCGTCGACGAGGATGGGCATCCGGAGACTCCTACCGGGTTGCGACTCGATCAGGAAATCTGGCGGCGCCGTCTGTCGAGAAGATAGGCTTTGACGAAGAAGCTCGCCGCAAAACACGCTGCGGCCGGGACAACAATCATGAAGGCGATGCCCAATCCAAGCGCGTGCCCGACGCTGCCATCGTCGTCCATTGCGGCAATCCACAGCAGAAGAGACACGAAACCAAACGCTCCCGCGAAGAACCAGAGGCACCACCAGCGGAAATTCGGAATCGCCGCGACGATCAGCGGAGACAGCAGGCCAATCCCGGCGGCCAAGCCGATGTATGCTCCGGTCAAGCGCACGGACCAACCCTCTAGCGCTGCGCCTTCACCGCCTTGACGATCTTCTGAGCGGCGTCGTCGAGGTCGTCGGCCGAGATCACGTTGAGCCCGGAGGTGGAGATGATGTGCTTGCCGCGCTCGACATTGGTGCCTTCGAGCCGCACCACCAGCGGCACCCGCAGGCCGACTTCCTTCACGGCAGCGACCACGCCCTCGGCGATCACGTCGCAGCGCATGATGCCGCCGAAGATGTTGACCAGGATGCCCTTCACATTGGGGTCGCTGGTGATGATCTTGAACGCCGCCGCCACCTTCTCCTTGGTGGCGCCGCCGCCGACGTCGAGGAAGTTCGCCGGCTCGGCGCCGTACAGCTTGATGATGTCCATCGTCGCCATGGCGAGGCCGGCGCCGTTGACCATGCAGCCGATGGTGCCATCGAGCGCGACGTAGTTGAGGTCGTATTTCGACGCCTCGATCTCCTTGTCGTCCTCCTCGTTGAGATCGCGCAGCGCCAGCACGTCGGCGTGGCGATAGAGCGCGTTGTCCTCGAACGCGATCTTGGCATCGAGGCAGACGAGCTGGTCCTGCGGCGTCATCACCAGCGGGTTGATCTCCAGCATGCTCATGTCTTTGCCGACGAAGGCGGCGTAGAGCTGCGCCACCAGCGCCTCCGCCTGCTTGGCGAGCCCGCCCTTGAGGCCGAGCGCCTGCGCGATGGCGCGGCCGTGATGCGGCATCGCGCCGGTCACCGGATCGATCGGCAGCGTGACGATCTTCTCCGGATGCGCGTGCGCCACTTCCTCGATGTCCATGCCGCCTTCGGTCGAGACCACGAAGGAGACGCGCGCGGGGGCGCGGTCGACCAGCGCCGAGAGGTAGAGCTCGCGCGCGATCGCGGAGCCCTCCTCGATATAGATGCGGCGCACCTTGCGGCCCTGCGGGCCGGTCTGCTTGGTGACCAGCGTCATGCCGAGCATGCGCTCGGCTTCCTTCTGCACCTCGGCGATCGACTTCACCACCTTGACGCCGCCGCCCTTGCCGCGGCCGCCGGCGTGGATCTGCGCCTTCACCACCCAGACCGGGCCGCCGAGCTGGTGGGCGGCCTTCACGGCTTCTTCCACCGTGAACGCCGGGATGCCGCGCGGCACCGGCACGCCGAACTCGCGCAGCACCGCCTTCGCTTGGTATTCGTGGATGTTCATGGGCAGCGCCTAGCCGGAGCGGCGTCATCGCCGGGCCCGACCCGGCAATCGATCGCAGGAAACGCGACGAGTCGATGCGTGATGGATGCCCGGGTCAAGCCCGGGCATGCCGCGGGAAGCGATGCCGCCGCCCGCCTCACTTCGCGAGTTCGGGGGCGACCGCCTTGCAGGCGTCGACCAGGCTCTGCACCGACGCCACCGACTTCGCGAACATGTCCTGCTCGGCGCGCGCCAGATCGATCTGCACGATGCGCTCGACGCCCTTGGCGCCGATCACCACCGGCACGCCGACATAGAGGTCGCGCACGCCGTATTCGCCGTTGAGATAGGCGGCGCAGGGGAGCACGCGCTTCTTGTCCTTGAGGTAGCTCTCCGCCATGGCGACGCCGGACGCCGCCGGCGCGTAGAACGCCGAGCCGGTCTTCAACAGGTTGACGATCTCGCCGCCCCCTTTGCGGGTGCGGTCGACGATGGCCTCGAGCCGGGCCTGGCTGAGCCAGCCCATCTTGACGAGGTCCGGCAGCGGGATGCCGGCCACGGTCGAGTAGCGCACCAGCGGGACCATGTCGTCGCCGTGGCCGCCGAGCACGAAGGCGGTGACGTCCTCGACCGAGACGTTGAACTCTTCGGCCAGGAAATAGCGGAAGCGCGCCGAGTCGAGCACGCCCGCCATGCCGACCACCATGTGGCGGTTGAGCCCGCTGGTCTTCTGCAGCGCCCACACCATCGCGTCGAGCGGGTTGGTGATGCAGATCACGAACGCATTCGGCGCGTATTTCGAGATGCCGGCGCCGACCTGCTCCATCACCTGCAGGTTCTTGGCCAAAAGATCGTCGCGGCTCATGCCTGGCTTGCGCGGGAAGCCGGCGGTGACGATGCACACGTCGGCGCCTTCGATCGCCTCGTACGAATTGGCGCCGGTGAAGCGGGCGTCGAAGCGGCTGACCGGCGAACTCTCGGCGATGTCGAGGGACTTGCCTTGCGGGATGCCCTCCATGAC
>DASWSO010000131.1:0-6381 GCA_036402635.1 Xanthobacteraceae bacterium | reverse complement strand
GTTGGTGAGCCCGCGGTCGACGGTGTTGTAGCTCTGGTACGGCATGCAGCCGAGCACGAACGTGTTGGGCGCGCCGCGGCGGATCGCCTGCGCGTGCATCACCATCATGTCCATGGTGGCCGGGATGGTGCTGGGATGGCCATGCGCGATCATCGCGAGGCTGTCGCCGCCCACCGCCACGTCGACCCCGGCCATCTCGGCCCACTTGGCGGAGGTGTAGTCCGGCACCGACATGTAGACCATCTTCTCGCCGGTGGTCTTCGAGTCGCGGATTTCCGTGATGGTGCGCTTCTGCCGCTTCGCCTCCGCCGGCGCGGCGGCAGGAGCGGCACGCGGCGCTTCGGCTTTTGCTTCCGACGGTTTGAGTGTGGCTGGTGCGGCGGCGGACTTCGGCATGCGATCCCCTCTTCGCATTTCCCATCGCTGATATATGTCTCGTATGTTAGGGCCCGGCCGGTCAAGGGCCTCGAAGTCCCGCACGCTCTCGCTCGACGAGAACACCATGCCTGCTGCCGCCTGGTTGCCGCTGATCCTGTTCGCCGGCCTGATCGCCGCCGCCGCGCTGCAGCTTCTGGCGGCGAGCGGACAGTTCCCGGCCGAGCACCGTTCCGGCGCGTTGCGGGATGGCGCGGGTGCCGTCATCCTGTTCGGCAGCATGCTGCTGGTGCTGCTCTGTGTCCTCGGCGGGATCGTCGGCATCTGGCAGCGCGTTCCGTGGTATGCGGCGGTGATCGGCGGCGGACTGGCGGTGCTGATGGCGCCGATGCTGCTGAAGCCGCTGCCGGACGACTTCGTCAACGGCCGCGGCGCGCTCGTCGCCTTCGCGCTCGTGTGCGCGGCGCTGACGGCGGCGCTGCTGCTGACGCACTGAAGCCGGGAGCCAGACGATGCAGAAAGCCAACACAAGCGGGCCGGTGCTGTGGGACGTCGACGGGCGCGGCGTCGCCACCGTCACGCTGAACCGGCCGGAGGTGAACAACGCCTATGACGGCGACCTGATCGAAGGGGTGCTCGCCGCCATCGCGGCGCTGTCGCAGCTGCCGGAGCTGCGCGTCGTCGTGCTCAAGGGCAACGGGCGGCACTTCCAGGCCGGCGCCGACCTCAAGTGGATCGACCGCGTGCGGCAGTCCACGCCGGAGGAGAATGTGCGCGTCTCGCGCGCCACCGCCGACGCGGTGCAGCGCCTGAACACGCTTCCCCTGCCCACCGTCGCGCTGGTGCAGGGCGGCTGCTTCGGCGGCGGCACCGGCATCGTCGCCGCCTGCGACGTGGTGATCGCCGCCGACAATGCGATGTTCTCGATCGCCGAAGTGCGCTGGGGTCTCACCGCGGCGATCATCATCCCGCAGCTCAACGACGCCATCGGCGTGCGGCAGGTGCGGCGCTATGCGCTCACCGGCGAGCGCTTCGGCCCGGAGGAGGCGCGCCGCATCGGCCTGGTGCACGAGGTGGTGCCGCTGTTGGAGCTCGCAGGCGCCGGCGGCCGCGTCGTCGACCACTTTTTGGCGAACGCGCCGGAGGCGATCGCCGAGACCAAGGCGATCGCGCTGCAGTCGGCCTGGAGCAAGATGGACAGCAAGACCTTCACCGGTCTGGTGGCGAGCCATGCCGCCAAGCGGCAGTCGGCGGAAGCAGCCGAGGGCCTCGCCTCTTTCGCCGAGAAACGCCCCGGCCGCTGGCAGCCGCAGTAGCCGACCACGGAACGGAGCGGGAACGCAACGCGGCCCGCGGGAACGCGCCGCCGCAGCCGGCGTTGAATCGCGACTCTTACAAGGTTGCGGAGCTTCGAAAATGGCGCCTCGTGCGAATTGGAAAGGCTACCTGCGGCTCTCGCTGGTGTCCTGCCCGGTCGCGCTCTATCCGGCCACCACCGACCGCGAGAAGGTGCACTTCCACCGGCTCAACAAGGCGACCGGCAACCGCGTCCGCATCCAGAACGTCGACGAGGAGAGCCGCGAGCCGGTGGAGAGCGACGACATCGTGCGCGGCTACGAGGTGTCGAAGGGCCGCTACCTCGAGGTCACCGACGACGAGCTGGAGGCGATCCAGCTCGAAGGCGGCCGCATCATCGACATCGTCTCGTTCGTTCCCCGCAACGAGATCGACCAGCTCTACAACGTGCGCCCCTATTACATCGCGCCGGACGGCGACGTCGGCCTGCAGGCCTATGCGGTGATCCGCAAGGCGATCGAGCAGGAGGGCATGGTGGCGCTCGGCCGCTTCACGCTCACGAGCCGCGAGCACATGATCGCGCTGGAGCCGCGCGGCAAGGGCATCATGGGCACGCTGCTGCGCTATCCGTACGAGGTGCGCAAGGACGAGGATTATTTCGGCGACATTCCCGATGTCGCGACGCCGAAGGACATGGTCGACCTCGCGGTGCACATCGTCCGCAGCAAGGCGGGCCACTTCAAGCCCGAGACGTTCGAGGACCGCTACGAGGAGGCGCTGAAGGACCTGCTTAAGCGCAAGGCGGCGGGCGAGAAGATCGAGGCGCCGAAAGACATCGAGCAGCCGAAGGTCATCAACCTGATGGACGCGCTCAAGCGCAGCCTCGCCGCCGAAGGCCGCGCGCCGGCGCGCAAGACCGCGAGCCCGGCCAAGCGCGCGGCGAGCCGGGCCGGCTCGCACCGCCGCTCCACGACCAGCCGCAAGACGCGTAAAGCGAGCTGAGGCGCCCTCGTTCTGGAAGCCGAGCGCTTGCGAGGCTGTCCGGACTCCATCCGCCGCAGCTCTCGCGAAAGGTCACCGGGAGGGGTCAGAAATCAGTGAGAATTGCGAGCCTTAGCCTGCCGCCGCCAGCCCGCCCTGGATCAGCTGCAACCGTGGCCGCAGCGGCGCGCCGGCCGACAGGGTGAGCAGCGTCGCGCGCAACAGCCCGAGCGCGGCTTCCGGCCCCATGCCGGGATCGGCGATGCGCCGGCACTGGTCGACCGCGGCGGCGAGCTGGCCGAACTTGGCCGGCTCGCTGATCGGCGTGCGGGCGAGCTCCTGCTTGAGCGCCTCGAAGAAGCGCGAGGCGAGCAGCTGGCAGCGCACCTGCGGCGCTTGCGCGGCCCGCGCCGCCGCGATGGTCGAGAGCGTCTCCCGCCCCAGCTCGATGATTTCCGCAGACACGATCGCGCGCATCGATCCATCCCCATCCGCCTGCCGGTGTACCTGATTCGCGCCCCTTCGCGGCGATCCGGTGAGCGGAGGGCACGCGGGGAGCTTGGCGGGCGCGCCCCTTGTGGTACGAAGGAACCGGCGGCCCGCGCGGCCGCGCCTGCCAACGAAGACGCCGGAAACCGGCGCAGCAATGGGGAGGGCCACTTGGCTTTCGAGACCATCCTCTACGAGGAAGACGGCCCGATCGGCACCATCACGCTGAACCGGCCGGACGACGGCAACATGTTCACCGCGACCATGTGCCATGAGATCCGCGACTGCATCGAGGCGATCCGGCGCGAGACCCGCACCCGCGTGCTCGTGGTGACCGGCGCCGGCGACCGCTTCTTCTGCATCGGCGGGCGCAAGGACGGGATGGAGAAGACCACCCTCTACGCCGGCGTGCTGCCGACGCTGGAAATGTACGAGGCGATCGACAAGCTGCAGAAGCCGGTGATCGCCTCGGTGAACGGCTACGCGGTCGGCGGCGGCAACGTGCTGCAGGTCGTCTGCGACCTCACCATCGCGAAAAAGAGCGCGGTGTTTCGCCAGGTCGGGCCGATGATGGGCTCGTTCGATGCCGGCTACGGCACCTGGTACCTGGAAGACCTGGTCGGCAAGAAGAAGGCCAAGGAGATCTGGTACCGCAACCCGCGCATGTCGGCCGACGAAGCGCTGGCGCTCGGGCTCATCAACAAGGTGGTGCCGGACGACCAGCTCAAGGAAGAGACGCGCAAGTTCGCGCTGGAGATCGCCGACCGCGGCGCCTTCGCGCTCGCCTCGGTGAAGGCGGCGTTCAACGCCCGCCACGGCGGCGTCAGCGGGCTCGCCCGCATGGCGCACGACCTGCTGCTGCGCAGCTATCTGGAGAGCGAGGAGAGCCACGAACTGTCGCGCTCCTTTGCCGAGAAGCGCGCGCCCGACGCGAGCAAGTTCGGGCAGTAGCGATGCGCGCGTTCCTGACGCTGCATGATCCGCGCAAGGCGCGCGTCTGGCACGACCAGGGCCTGTGGCGCGACGACACCTGCTACCACCTGCTGGCGCGGCAGGCGCGCGAGCGGCCGCAGGCCGAAGCCGCGCGCGATGGCGACCGCCGGCTCACCTGGTCGGAGCTGCAGCTGTGGGTCGACGGCGTCGCCGAGGACCTCGCGGCCAGCGGCCTGGTCGCCGGCGACCGCGTCTCGATCTGGATGTCGAACCGGCTGGAGGCGGTGGCGACCTTCCTCGCCTGCGCGCGGCTCGGGCTCGCCTGCAATCCATCGCTCCACCGCACCCACACCGGTGCCGAGATCGGCCTGCTGCTGAACCGTCTTTCCGCGCGCGCGCTGCTGACCGAGCCGGGCTGGGGCGCCGACGGCGCCACCGCCGACATGGCGGCGGTGCTGGCCGGGGTTCCGACGCTGCTGAAGACCTACAGCCCCGCGGCCTTTCCGCAGCCGCGCAGCGCGCCGCTTCCGGACCCCGCCTGGAACGACCCCGACAGCGTGCGCTATCTCGCCTTCACCTCCGGCACCACCGGCGCGCCGAAATGCGTCATGCATTCCGACAACACGCTGCTCGCCAATGCGCGCGACATGGTGCGCGACTGGGGCCACGACCATCATACCCGGCTGCTGACGCTGAGCCCGCTGTCGCATCACATCGCCTGGGTGGCGGTGGCGCAGTGGCTGCTCGCCGGCTGCCGGCTGATCCTCGACGATCCGCCGCAAGGCGTGTCGCGGCTCGACTGGATCGTGGAGACCGGCGCCACCTACATCATGGGCGTGCCGACCCACGCGATGGACCTTTTGGCCGAGCAGGCGCGGCGCGGCCTTGCGCGCATCGGCAAGGTCGAGGTGTTCTACATGGCGGGCGCGCCGATCCCGCCCTCGGTGTGCGAGGCCTTCGTCGCGCAGGGCATCAAGCCGCAGAACGTCTACGGGATGACGGAGAACTCCTCGCACCAGTACACGCATCCGGGCGACGCCACCCACACTATCGTCAACACCTGCGGGCGCGGCGGCCCGGCCTACGAGATCAAGCTGTTCGATCCGGCCGACCCCGATCGCGAGGTGCCGCCCGGCACGCTCGGCCAGATCGCTGGCCGCGGCGCCGCGCTGACGCTCGGCTATTTCGGCAACCAGGAAGCCACCGAAGCGAGCTTCAACCGCTCCGGCTGGTTCCTCTCCGGCGACCTCGGCATGCTGGACGCCGATGGCAACCTGCACATCGAGGGCCGCCTCAAGGACCTCATCATCCGTGGCGGCCACAACATCTATCCGAGCCACATCGAGGCGCTGGCGCTGCGCCACGATCTGGTCGAGCGCGTCGCGGTGTTTCCGGTGGCGGACGAGCGGCTCGGCGAGCGCGCCTGCATCGCGGTGATCGGCGCCATCGAGCCTGACGCGCTGCTGGCGCATCTCGATGCGCAAGGCTTGTCGAAGTTCGACATGCCGGAATACTTTTTGCGGGTGGACGCGTTTCCGCTCACCGCCAGCGGCAAGATCCTCAAGCGCGAGCTGGTCGCGCAAGCCAAGCGCGGCGAGATCGCGCCGACCCCGATCCGCTTCGGACGCGCCAAGGAAGTCGCCTGATGCCGGTGGAGCTCACCTTTCGCGACGACTGCGCGGTCCTGACGCTGAACCGTCCCGAAGCGCTCAATGCGCTGTCGTTCGCCATCATCGGCGAGATCGGCGAGGCGATCGACCAGGCCGGCCGCTCGCAGGCGCGCGCGCTGATCGTCACCGGCGCCGGAGCGAAGGCGTTCTGCGCCGGCGCCGATATCAAGGAGCTGGGCGGACGCGACCTGATGGCGCAGAAGCGCGGCGCCGAGCTCGGCCAATCGGTGTTCGCCAAGCTCGACACGCTGCCGATCGCTTCGATCGCGGCGATCAACGGCTATGCGTTCGGCGGCGGGCTCGAGCTCGCGCTCGCCTGCACCTTCCGGCTCACCACCGCCAACGCCAAAATGGGCTTTCCCGAGATCAAGCTCGGGCTCATTCCGGGCTACGGCGGCACACAGCGGCTGCCGCGCGTGGTCGGCGAGGCGCGCGCGCTCGACATGATCATGACCGGCCGCACCGTCGACGCCGCCGAGGCCGAGCGCATGGGCCTGGTCAGCCGCATCGTCGAAGGCGACGCGGTTGCGGCGGCGATCGCGTTCGCCAAGACCTTCACGGTCTACGGCCTCCCGGCCCTCGGCCTCGCGCGTGCGGCGGTGCAGCGCGCGCTCAACGTGCCGCTCGCCGAGGGGCT